>NZ_JADOVE010000007.1:0-175759 GCF_015752225.1 Polaromonas sp. CG_9.11 | reverse complement strand
CGTGCTGTGCCCCAAGCGGCCAGGCCGCGTAGAGCCACGCGCGGTCAAGCGACGGCCTAAAAACATGCGCTCTTTAACCCAGCCGCGTGCCCTGCTCAAAGCCCGGCTTCAAGCCAGCCGTGCCCGCTCAATGGCTGAGGTCTGTGCTTAAGGTAGTGCCATTGGGACTTGATCCGCAATCCATGAACCCGCTTAGGCGCGAGGTGGATCCCGGGTCAAGCCTGGGATGACAAAGGAAGCCGGGAATAGCAAAGACCCAGGTCATGGAGCATCAACCCAAAAAGCGGTCTGAGCAGTTAAAAAAATTTAACCAAAAAAGCCTTAACCGCATGCGGGACGGGCGTTGGCAGCTATTAAATTGATACCATCTTCAAGCTGGCGGCGCCGGCACCCACTGCACCCCGGCGACAGCCAGCATGCCCTGGTGCAGGTCGTCTACAAACAAGGGCAGCACGGTTTGCAGATTGGCGGCGTAGTGCTGGCGCCACATCTGCTGCAACTGCTCAAGCGCTGCCTCGTTTTGGTAGCGCACGCTGGCCTTGTCAATCAGAAGCATGGCGACCTCGTGGTCTTCAACCACCAGGGCGATCAGGGCGTCGTCGCCGTCTTCGCGCAGCGACGCCTGCAGTTCGTCGGCGGCGTCCATCAGCACGTCGGTGCACAGCGCGGCGCTCATGGCGGCGCCGTGCAGCAGGGCTTGCTCCAGGGCGGCGCGCACGGTTTTCTTGCTCATGCGCGGGCCTCCTTGCGGCCGGGAATGAACGGTATCAAACCCTGTGCAACGGCCATTTCCTGCACCTCCAAGGGCATGTGGCGCGCATCGACCAGCAGCCCGTTGACCTGCAGCATCCAGACCAGCGGGTTGTGCTCCAGCCGGCTGGGCAGCGTCCATTCGGGTGCCATCTGATTCATGCCCAGCGCCTCTCGCACTTCCTTGGAGCGGCTGGAGCAGGTGCTGGCGCCCACACCGAAATGGGCCTGGATGTCGGCGCTCTTGCAGTGCGGCGTCTGCGACGGGTCGAACAAAAAGTTCACCATGCCCAAGGCATGCACCAAGCCGGCGGCCCAGGCGCTGTCTTTGCCCTTGAGCAGTGGCGAAGGGCGCTTGCGGCTCAGGGCAGCGAGCGCCAGGCGGCTAAGCTGCCGGTATTCATCGTTCAGGCGCTGGTTGCAAAACGCATCGGTGGCCTGGGCGATGGCATCGAACTGGTCCTGCATGGCGGCAGGCACGCGGGTAGGGGGGCTGGTCATGGTGCGGCTTTCAAAAAATGGATTTAACCTGCGTTCCGAGTGAAGGCTAACGCCAAAATATCAGCTTTCAAGAGCGCATTCGTGTCAGGTTGCAAGCGATTCAAAATGGGTTTTTGACGATCTGCGCCGGCTTGACCTCAACGATTTGAGGGAGCTTTTCTTCCGCCTGCAGCGCCTTGACGACCTGGCCGAGCAGCGTATGCAGTTCTTTGGCCAGGGCGAGGCCGGCCTGGTCCCGGGTCAGCACCACGTCACCGGTGAGTGAGACGCGGTCGGTGCGGTTCTCGATCTCCAGCGCGCCGATGCGGATGACATCGCTTTCATTGGCATAGGGTTTGAAGTGGTTCATGGCGATTTTCCTCAATGTTTGATTGCGCGGTTGAGGGCATCCATCACCAGGCTGGTGAAATCGCGCAGTGTGAATTCGTCTTGCGGCCGGGTTTTCTTTCTCCGGTCCTGCCGAGGCTCGGGCTTGGGCAGCGCCATGCCGGCATCGCGGATATTTTGCGGCAGGCCGGGCAGCAGGCTCAGGCCGACCATCTTTTCCAGCTTCGAGACCGAGACCACCGCATAGTCGCGCGTGTCGTCGTTGGTGATCAGGTAGGCGCCGGCCCGCTGCTGTGTCGGGCTGTAGATCACCTTCCAAAGGTGCGTGGGCACCAGCACGTTGCCGATTTTCTTGAGGTTGCCGCCGATGAAGGCCGGGCCGGAGATGACATAAATATCGCCTTCGGTGGTCGCCAGTTGCCTAGTCATGCGCTCAATGCCGGACCATACGCCGATATTGTTCTCATGCGACTGAGGAACCATGTTTGCCAGCGAAAACGACTCGGCCTGCGCCTTTCGGGTTGCGAAGTCGTCACTGGGTGCCATGTGACCGCGATCGTAGCCAGTGAGTTTGTAATCGCTGAGTTCGGCCCGGTCGCGTTCCGGCAAGGCGTCTTCCGCATGAAAGGAATCCTTGCGCGACAGCTTGGCCGCATTTTTCAAGTTTTTGCGCGTCAGGTATTCGGCCGAATACAGCGGCGTACGGCTCAAGCCCGAATGCAGCACGGCAAACGCCCGAAAGCAGAGTGGCTGCGTGCGCGGCTGGAACTTGGGGTTGGTGACGACCGGCGGCTGGCCAGCAACAAAGTGCTGCGGGCAGTCGGTGCCCGCCAGAACAGAAGTGCTGACGAGCACCTTCAGTGAAAAAACCAGATAACGGAGCATGTTTAAAAACCGGGGAATAACTTTTGAAGGGCGACAGTGTGCCTCAAGCCGGCACCTTCCTTCTGGAATGGCTGAAGTCACACTGTGCGCAAGTGGTCAGGGTGGGCCAAATTGATCGTCCGGCGGCGCAATGTGCAGGCGGCGCACGACAGAATCCCGGCGCCGACGCGCTTGCAGGAGATCATCACAAGGGCGCAGCAAACGCATTGGCCATTGTGGCGCAACGGAATCGTGGGCCGACCAGCCGGCCCGTACGGGCATGCATGGAGCAATGCCATGCGCGCTGTGGCCTTGAAATCAAACTGATTTTATTCAGCGGCGAGAATGACAGGAATGCAAATACCATTCCGATTTCTTGCGTCAAGCCATGACAGGCTGGCTCCAGCCCTGCTGGCCATCTTTGCGGTTGCGGGTTGCGCTTCCGCGCCTTCAGTCACCCCCAAACTGACAGCCCCCTCGACGGCCGCCGCCACAGCGACGCAAACCGAACCCAACGAGCCAACAGAGAACCAGAAGTTTGCCCAATGGGTGGCCGAATTCAGCACCTTTGCCCGTGCCGCCGGCATCGAAGAGGCCACGCTTCACAGCGCCTTTGACAGCGTGCGCCTGGTGCCGCGTGTGATCAAGCTGGACCAGTCGCAGCCCGAGTTCACCCGCACGGTGTGGGACTACCTCGACAACGCGGTGTCGCCGCAGCGAATCGCCCGTGGCCAGGACAAGCTGCTCCAATTGCGCCCCCAAAGCGATGCCCTGACAGCACGCTACGGCGTCCCGACAGAAATCCTCGTCGCGATCTGGGGGATGGAGAGCAATTACGGCGGCTACGTCGGCGACATCCCGACCATCGACGCCCTGGCGACGCTCGGTTTCGAGGGCCGACGCGAGGCCTGGGCGCGTGGCCAGTTGCTCGCCGCATTGAAAATCCTGCAGAACCATGACATTGACCGCGCGCAGATGATCGGTTCATGGGCCGGCGCGATGGGTCAGACGCAGTTCCTGCCCTCAAACTTTCTGGCGTATGCAGTCGATGCCGATGGCGATGGCCGACGCGACATCTGGGGCAGCATCCCCGATGTGATGGCGTCGACCGCCAACTTCCTGGCCCGCTCCGGCTGGCAGGCTGACCAGCCGTGGGGGCTGGAGGTTAAATTGCCACCCGGCTTCGACTATGCCCGGGCCGACGCCGACGTGCGGCAGCCCGCTTCCGCCTGGGCGAGCGAAGGCGTGCAATCGATGGACCGCACGCCGCTGCCGGCGCTGGCCGACGGCTCGATCCTGCTTCCGGCCGGCGCGCACGGGCCGGCCTTCCTGGTCGGCGCCAACTTTCGCACCATCCTGCGCTACAACAACTCGACCAGCTATGCGCTCGCCGTCGGCCTGCTGGCGCAACAGCTGACCGGCGGCCCTGCGGTGCAGGCACGCTGGCCGCGCGATGTGCCGGCATTGACGCGCAGCCAGTTGCTGGCGCTGCAGACGGCGCTGAATGCGCGCGGCGTCGACAGCGGCACGCCCGACGGCATGATGGGCCCGGCCACGCGTGACGGAATTCGCAACTACCAGCGCAGCCTGGGACTGCCGGCGGATGGCTATCCGACGCCGGACCTTCTGCAGCGCCTGCAGTGATGCGACAGGCACAGCGCATTGACGTTGAGGTCTGGCAAGCGTGCAGCCGCTTGCTGCCAAATCGCCACGGCTGTTGGTGTCAATAAAAAATCAACCTTCTGCGCCTCTCTCAAGAAAGCCGCACCAATTTTCTGGATTGTCATGGTCAACAACCATCTGAGTGATGATGCGGGCGCTGCACCAACGTTTGTGCATGCCATGCCAACCGGTTAACGCAGCACCGTGTTTACACACATGAATACGTTTCAATGCCAAGTCATTGGCAGCGACTACACAGCAGCTGTATCACCCGTTACTGGAAGACCTCACTGACTGTGGCGCACGCCCTATGATTCCAAAAATGCAAACTTGCGCATGCGGCAAAAAAATTCAAAATTCATCGGCGCGAATCAACAGGATGATGCCAAGCAACCGTCCCCCGGCAAAGCCGGGAGATTACTTATTGGATTTGGAAACTGAATTAGACCGATCTTTAATTAAATCCAGCCCGCTATCGGTTACTCTTTGACTGGACAGGCAGACGATGGGGCCGTCAGCCAATGGGCGTTGCGACTGACCAAGACCAAATGCGGCAGCGTGACAGCGGTCAGGGCCACCAGCAGCCCGTTAAGCAGACTGTGGTGCTCCGTGGCAGCGATAGACGCACTTTGCAGGTACCAGGCCAGTATCAGCAGCAGCAGTAAAGTGGCCAGGCTAGTGACGACGATAGCCATACCGATGCTCCGATTTAGCGTGTTGCGGGTCCGGTTTTCTTTCTCGCTTGCTGCGCCGTGACGATGCCTTGCGGTAACCCTGAAAATGTGAGCAGCGGAATGAAGCACACCAAAGTAAACTGAAAAAGCCATGAGCGGCGACAGCGCCAGGTTGATTACAAAAACCACAGCGACTTCGGCCCAAAGCGGTTTGCTAAACAGCTGTTGGCGAAACACGGCGAGACTTGCTGCGCAGATGGCTACCCACAGCCAGGCCAGGGTTTGCCAGATCGTCCACGCCCACCCTGCGTCCAGGCCAACAGCCATTGGCAGAATATCTTGCAGCGCTTGGGCCGACAGCAGTGCGGGCAGCATCACAGGTGCGCCGCCTGCCATCACGCGTTGCGCCCACGCACCTTGTTTCGACCTGCCGTTTCCCCATCGGCCATACGGTTCGCCAAAATGCCAAACCGACATGGTCAGCAATATCAGCACCATCAACCAGCCACTTTGTGCGCAGACCATGGCAAGCAGCACGACCGCCCCGACATAAGCAAGCAAAGCGCCTGCCAGGCGGCGTGCGCCGGCAAACTCGCGCTGCATCAAGACGATATCGAGAGCACCGTGGAAAAAGCCTGCCGTCAAGGTCAGACCCACAAAGAGCCATAGCCCAGTTCGCGCAAAGTTTTGGTCCAGGTAACGCATCGCGGCCAAAGCCAGCATGGCCAGCACCGCCAGCGCAACTTGGACAAGTGGGGGCCTGGAAAATACGGGGGAGGGCATCAGTGCGAGACTCCCGATAACTTCGACGCCCGCTTAAATAACAATGACAACGCCTGCGCCGAAAAAGGCAGGGTGGGCAGTGCACGGGTCACCAACAAACGTTGTCGCCAGCTTGCCTTGCCACTTAAAAACGCAACCATCGTCTCGGCATCGAGCCGCTCAAACAGCTGCATGAAGTACCATGAACTTCGACTCCAGTCACGCTCCAGCACTGTCAGAAAAACCGTGTCCATCCACTCATCAATCGCATGGCGCTTAAATGCCGCAGGTATCCAATTTTTCAGATCGCCCGTGCCGGCATGACTTTTAAGAGACATCGCTATTTGCGCTGAGTGCGCCAGCGTTTCTAAAAATGCGTAGCCGGTTGAAGCGCGCAAGGTTCCGGCCCCACGCCCCAAACGCGCCACATGCAACGCATGATTCGGCGTGGTGTGGCTCAAGCTCAGGTTCAACGAGCCTTTTTCTTCGTACACCACTTCATAGGCAGCCGATCCGACAAAGCTTGCAATAAATTGCTGCAATTCAGTGTCAAAGTCCGGCTTGACGGAGGCTGGGGAAATCCAGGTTGTCTCGATTAAAGCGTTGCGTGGGCTGTAGGGCAGCACATAAAAAAAGTGCAATCCGGCGGTGCTGGGCTGAAAATGCATTAACTCCACCATTGTGGGGTCGAACACATCGCTGTTGGTTGTTATCTCACGCCCTAAAAATTGCTGAACCAAGCGATTTTCGTTGGTTTGTATGGGTGGCCGGGCATCAAATACCCATGCAGCCTGTATCACTTCGCCTTCGCTGGTTTCTACGCTCGGCGTGTCTCCACCCACTATTTGCCGCACCGATGTGCCCAAACGCAACTCGACATGACCGCTTTTCGCGATGGCGCTTTGTGCCGCTGAATAAAAGGCGTCGCCGTCGAGTGTGCAATAACATGTCGCTTTGCCGTCTTCACCGTCTTTGGTGACAGTGGGTGACGCTTGCTGATGAGTGCTTACGCCTTGCCGCACACACCATTGGCTCCACTGCTGCCGCTCTAGGTGGCTGTAGCGATGTGCGGCGTTGTGGGGCGTTTTCCAGTAACTCCACGTACGGTCACGCACGTAGCTTTTGCGTTGTTCCAGCACCAGCACCCGCAGCTTTGAAAACTCAGCTTGCGCCAGTTCAGCGGCTAACGCTAAACCGCTAAGGCCCCCCCCCACAATGACGATATCGAACGCCATGGGCAGGGCATCAGACGTTGGCCGGAAAACCCGGAACCAGCGCCAGGTGTTTCAAGTCGTGGCCCACCACATCTCTTACTGCGGCGCTGGGAAATTGATCTGCGCCTGCGTAGCAAGCCAAGATTAATCTTATTTTCTCTAACCGTCCAAGCGATGTTCTGCCGAGCCAGTAACGGCCTGCACCACCGGTCAAAATCTTTTGTCCAATGCCCCGGTACAGGGCCGCTGCGACGCGTATGGCCCGGCGATTGCCAGAAGGTATGTACACCAGCCCTTGTTGTGAATAGGCGTAAAAGTCATCGGCCAAGTACAACAGCTTTTGGATGGCCGCAAAGCTCTGGATGGCTTGCGCAGGATTTTTTGGTGCGCGCAACGTTTCTGCGCGCACGCCCCACTGCGCGGGGATGTAACAGCGCCCGCGCGCTGCGTCTTCAACCACGTCGCGCGCAATATTGGTCAGCTGCATTGCCACGCCCAAAGCCGTCGCGTAGGGTTGCCCTTTGTTGGCAGTTCCCAAAATGGGACACATCATTTGCCCCACCGTGCCTGCAGCGCCATACGCAAATCGTAAAAGTTCTTCTGTTGTCTGAATACAGCGTGGGCTGGCGTCTTGAATCAAGCAGTCCATGAAATTGCGAATCACCTCGGCGCTAACCATCTTTGAACACAGCATCTTGCCGACTTGATGCCCCAGCTCGCTACCAGCACCGGGATTCAGCACATTGCTTTCCAACGCTTGTAATTGCCCCATGCGTTCAGCCCACTGACCCAGTGCCTCTTCATCGGCCAAGTCATCGGCCAATCGGGCAAACGCATAGAGTTGTGCGGCGTCGCGCCGCGCTTCGGGCAATAAAAACCGGGCAGCCCATGAAAAAGATTTGGCATGCAGATCCATCACGTTTTGCGGTGTCATTGAACAGATCCAAACATCAACCGCTCCACCACTTTGGCAGAAGTCATCACGCCGGGAACGCCCGCACCCGGATGGGTGCCTGCGCCGACAAAATACAAATTTGGGATGGTTTTTGACCGGTTCGGAAAGCGAAATCCCGCAGACTGCATCAGCGTCGGTGTGATGGAAAACCCCGCGCCCCACGGCGACAACAACTCTTTTGAAAAGTACTCCGGCGTCACGTAAAAATCATCAACGATGTGCTGTTCGAGATGAGGAAGTGCGCGCTGTGCCAAGGTTGCTTGCAGTGCTGCCTTGAATGTCTCGGCAACGTCTTCCCAAACAATATTGCCTCGCAAGTTGGGCACAGGCACCAGGGCATAGAAGCTGTCATGACCCGCAGGTGCGCAAGCGGGGTCTGTTGCGCTGGGACGGTGCAGGTAGATGCTCAAATCTTCCGGCAATTCAAGCGTGTTGAAAATTTTGTGGAGCACCTCGCGGTAGGTGTGACCAAACAAAATTGTGTGGTGTGCAACGTCGGGATAGGTAATGTCAGTGCTGAAATACCACACAAACAAACTCATGGAATATTGTTTGCGGTCTATGGCATCGACTTTGCGGTGAGGACTGGGGAGCAAGTGGGTCAGCACATAGCCCGGGTCTGCATTACAAACCACTGTGTCTGCCTGAACCGTGCGGCCATCATGCAGGCGTATGCAACTCGCCAAGCCACTGCTCACCTCAATAGCCGCCACTTCGGCGTTCCATAAAAACTGCACGCCATGGCGTGTGGCAAGCGCTACCAGCGCGTCCACCAGCCTCGCCATGCCACCGCGAACAAACCACACCCCCCATTTGCGTTCAAGGTAGTGGATCAGGCTGTAAATACTGGTGGTGTCGAACGGGTTGCCGCCAACCAGGAGCGGCTGGATACTGAAGGCTTTACGAACGTGATCATGCTTGAAGTAGCGTGCCGTCAGCGCGTAAACCGAGCGGTCTGCACGTAGCCGCGCCATGGCAGGCAGCGCCTTGACCATGGCGCGCCAGCCTAAAAACGGCTGCGTGCCCAGTTCTTCATACCCTTTTTCAAAAAGCTTTTTAGAGTGCTCTAAATAGGCTGGATAAGCCGCAGCATCGGCTTGGGAAAACTTGGCAATCTCCGCCTGAATTTGCTCAGTCGTGCCGCCGTAGTCCAAGTGGGAACCATCGGCAAATTGCATTTGATACCAAGGCTTGACGGGCATGAGTTCGACATGGTCTTCAAGCCGCTCGCCTAGCAATGCGAACAATTCTTCGAACAGCACGGGTGCAGTGAGCACTGTGGGTCCGGCGTCGTAGCGAAAAGTCAGACCTTCAGCATGACGAACAAACTCGGCAGCCCGTCCACCGGGCTTGTCCAGGCGATCAACCACCGTTGTGCGTACACCGCGTGCTGCAAGGCGAATCGATGCGGCGAGGCCACCAAATCCTGCCCCGACGACAACAGCCGTGTTGGTTGCAGCCGAAACGCTATTTTTACGGTTAGCGTCAGAAAGGAAATTAGATCTCAAGCTATCAATGGCCACCTATCAATGCCTCAAATTTATGCCCGAGTAAAACAGTGCGAAGCTGATGCGCGTAATCGCCCAGAAGTTCGCCCGTGTTGTACGGCAAACGCTTCGCCAACGCGATCGCAAGATCAATTTTTTCAAGTCCGAGTGTTCTTGCTTTTTCTATCGAGTCGTCCAAGGAGCCCGTTGCTTCAAGAACGGAAATAATGTTGTACGTGTTTTTTGCAGTGCGAGGGGATAGATCGCTTTGCAAGTCGTGCAAGTCATCGACTATTTGATAGCCGACTGCAAAAGCCTCGGCTGCGCACAAAACCTGCGGCAAATAGTTTTGATGGCCTGCTGCCAGAAGTACCAGTTCAAGGGGCAAGCTGAGCAAGGCACCCGACTTTGCCATTGCAATTTGCTCGTATCGCCTAAGCGCTGTTGCGTCATCACTGAATGATGACGTGCCTGCCGCCAGGTCAGCGCTTTGCCCCTCTATGGCTGTGGCCACACGTTCGTGCATCAGTAAAATCAGGTTGGCCACTGCCCCTGAATCATCAAGCTGACAAATCGTCGCATGGGCTGCAGACAACAATAAATCTCCAGCGCAGATGGCCGTATTCACACCGAAGCGAACCCATACCGCTTCCTTTCCACGCCGGACCTCATCGCGGTCCTGGATGTCATCGTGAATCAACGACGCGTTATGCAGCAGCTCTGCAGTTGCCGCAATGGTAATTACGTTTGTCGTGCTCAAACCAACGGCGAGTCCTGCATGAAGAGCCATCTTGGCTCTGACGCGTTGCCCGCCTGCACTTAAATGGTATGCGGCAGCGTTTGCGCCTCCCATTTTTTCTTTTGAAAAATTATCTGCTTTGGGCCGGATGGATCCAATCATTTTTTCCTGCACTGCATGCAGTAAAGGCAAAAGGGGGTCCGGCACCAATGCTGGATGGACTGCAATACAAGTTTGCATGGTTGATCCGGATTAAAAGGCTGCACGCACGGGTGAACGAATGAATTAATTCATTCATTCATTTTTTACAATAGGCTTTTCATGTTGTTGAAAGGCCTATTATTCAAGAACTGCGCGTCAATTACTTCTTCGAACCCTCAGTTTCGCTTACAGCAACCTGCCAGATAATCAAGCCGAATGCGATTTTATTGAGCACGTCTGCCAGGTTATAAATGATGTTCAAGGCATTGACGCTGCTCTCAGGGCTGCTACCGGTTAGATAACCGAAGAAATAGCCGACCGGATAAATTGCCCACCCGAAGGTCACGATCAAGCGCATGGTCTTGAATGCGGATTGCACAGAAGGAGGCGCGCTTTGGGCATTGATTTTGCTGGCTTCGCCCGCAAAAATTTCATACAAAATATATGCCCAGCCAACCATGCCGATGATGAAGGCAATCCATGTATTGAGATAACCAGCCTCACCCACATAACCACCCACCAGCATTACCAGTGTACCGACCATCAGGCGCCAGAAAACACCAACGGGGACCTTGGCGATGGCCGACAAGATGAGGTAGAACTCGATCATCAACAGCGGCACTGTGATTAACCAGTCGATGTAGCGGAACACGGTGGGCGTTGAGCCCGTGGTGACCCATACTTCCCGCATGTAGAAATAATGGACTGCTGCAACCAACGTGACAAGGCCAGACACCGTGAGTGACGTCTTCCACTTTGGCGACACCCTGTCGCGCTCCAGAAAGAAAAACACGGTGGCGGCAATTAGTGCCATGGAAATCAGCCAGAAACTGATTCCGACGAAATCGTCTGGTTTTAATACAGCCCCTGCTGCAGCGCTGGCTTGAGCAGTAAACAAAGCCAAAGATGCGCCGATACTAAAAACTGCTGCCGTTTTTGATTTAATGAACTTGAAAATCATGCGGATCTCCAGAAAATGCATGACCGGTTAAAACGAAGAATCCTAAGGTTCTTCACCAACCATGATTTCAGTGATCTCACATGAGCGAGTCCAGACTAATCATGAATTTGCAGTGTATGTGACCCTGCCAATTCCCTCGAAAAATATAACGGATAACCCCAGGAATAAGGTCTTTCAGCACTTCCGGAAGGCTGCAGGACCACTTCAAAAGGTAAAACCTCCTGTCGGGAAGGTCATCCCATTGAGCTCCACCGATGGGTCTTCGGAATAAGGTCTGTCGAGACCTGCAACACACAATATCTCGAGATTTCGAACTCGTGGGCGCTCTGCGTCGCTCCAAACGGCTTCGTATCGCTTCACAGGTCGGGCTAAGCGGCGGACTGTTCATGAAGCGGTCGGAACTCTACAAATTGGCTGGGTCGAGGTTGAGGGCCAACATCGTCAAAGAACGCGGCATACCGGACGTGGGCCTGGCGAAGGCATGTCGCCGGCATCACCTTCGCAACCTCAAAGGCAAGGTGGTCGCCAAAGGACTTCGGACTGGCGTTGGCAACGCATCTGGGCAGGTCCGGCCATTCAGTCTATCGCGCGTGCCGGTTGATCGCCGCAGCCAGCCATGCGGCAACAGCAGCCACCCAACTTGCCATGCCATTGGGGCGGGTTTGCCCTGTGGCGCGCCGATACAGGCCTAGTTGCCCAACAGATGCCCCGTTTTCACGAAGATGGTGCAGCCTTCTTGACTGAACGGTTGGTGCATGCTCATGTGCGGACTCCTGATCCATGAGCCGACCGGGTAGCGCCCGTGCTCATCTTCAAATACGCCATCCACGACAAAAATCTCTTCCCCGCCAAAATGCCTGTGCGGGTTGAAGTAGGTTTGTGGCGCCCACCGAACCAGCGTAGACCCCAGACCCTGGCGCATCAAGGGCATGACGGTAAGGCCCGGCACCATTCCTTGATGCCACTGCGCAGTGCGTGTATTGATGACTTCTCTGTGCTGTTGATCAGCCCCCAGGTGTCTAAGCTTCACGAAGAGAACACAACCCGTGTCGCTGCGGGGTGCGTGTGATGAACCGGGAGGGTTCATCATGTACGTTCCCGCCGGATAGTCTGCGTTTTCATCACTGAACACGCCTTGGAGCACCAGTATCTCTTCGCCCAATTCATGCGTGTGTGATTCGAATTTTGCGCCCGGTTGATAGCGCACGACCGAAGTGGCTTGGGCAACCTCGTCACCGACACGATCGAGCATGCGGCGCTTTACACCTGTTTGTGGACTTCCAACCCATTCAAGGTCGTGGTGGTTGAGAACAATCCGCTGACTGTAGTCTGCATTCAAGTGCATGGAATTGATTCCTGTTGCCGATTGACTGGATGAACCGTCAACCAAATTCTTCGAATTGCCGATTGAAAACAACCTGGATCATGCTGCTGATCGAACCCCCTGGATAAAAGAAGGGTTGCTGCCAGGTGCTGTGTGTTGCGGCAGTCCAGTAACGGCTGAATAAGCAGCCAGGCAGCGGGTCTGGTCCGACCCGCTTCACTCCACGGTCACGCTCTTGGCCAAATTGCGCGGCTTGTCAACATCCGTGCCCCGCGCACACGCCGTGTGATACGCCAGCAATTGCAACGGCACCACATGCAGCAGCGGGCTGAGCGCGCCGTAATGCTCGGGCATGCGGATGACATTCACGCCTTCGCTGCTGTCGATGCGGCTGTCGGCGTCGGCCAGCACATACAGCACGCCGCCCCGGGCGCGCACTTCCTGCATGTTGCTTTTGAGCTTTTCCAGCAGCGCGTCGTTCGGCGCGACGGTGACGATGGGCATGGCGTTGGTCACCAGCGCCAGCGGGCCGTGCTTGAGTTCACCGGCCGGGTAGGCCTCGGCATGGATGTAACTGATTTCTTTCAGCTTGAGCGCACCTTCCAGCGCAATCGGGTAGTGCATGCCCCGGCCCAGGAACAGCGCATTTTCCTTTTTCGCGAAGTCCTCGGACCAGCTGATGATTTGCGGCTCCAGCGCCAGCACGGCCTGCAGCGCGGCGGGCAGGTGGCGCAAGGCTTTCAGGTGGCCGGCCTCCTGGTCTTCGCTCAGGCGCCCCTTGGACTGGGCCAGCGCCAGCGTCAGCAGGAACAATCCAGCCAGCTGGGCGGTGAAAGCTTTTGTGGAGGCCACGCCGATCTCGACGCCGGCGCGGGTGATGTAGGCGAGCTTGCATTCGCGCACCATCGCCGAGGTGGCGACGTTGCAGATGGTCAGCGTTTGCGTTTGCCCCAAGCTTTGTGCATGGCGCAGCGCGGCCAGCGTGTCGGCGGTTTCGCCGCTCTGGGTGATGGTGACGACCAATGTGCGCGGGTTCGGCACCGAGGTGCGGTAGCGGTATTCACTGGCAACTTCCACTTGCGTCGGGATGCCGGCAATGGATTCGAGCCAGTACTTGGCGGTGCAGCCGCTGTAGTAGCTGGTGCCGCAGGCCAGGATCAGCACCGAATCGATGTCCTTGAAGGTGCGGTATGCCTCGTCGCCGAACAGCTCGGGCACGATGCCCACGACGCCCTCCAGCGTGTCGGCAATGGCGCGCGGCTGCTCGAAGATTTCCTTTTGCATGTAGTGGCGGTAAGGGCCGAGTTCGGCCGCGCCGCTGTGCGCATGCACCGTCTTGACTTCGCGCAGGGCGCGCTGGTGGTGGCGGTCAAAAATCCAGTATTTGCCGAGTTGCAGATCGACCAGGTCGCCTTCTTCCAGGTAAACGATCTGATCGGTGACGCCGGCCAGCGCCATCGCGTCGCTGGCGAGAAAGGTTTCACCGTTGTCGGCGCCAACGCCCAGGATCAGCGGTGACCCGGCGCGTGCGCCGACGACGCGGTGCGGCTCGTCCTTGCAAAAGGCGGCAATCGCATAGGCGCCGTGCAGTTGCGCCACGGCAGCCTTGAGCGCGTCGAACAGATCGCCGTCGTACAGGCTGTCCATCAGGTGGACGATGACTTCGGTGTCGGTCTGGCTTTCGAACACATAGCCCCGGGCCTGCAGGGCGGCGCGCAGTTCGTCGTGGTTTTCAATGATGCCGTTGTGCACCAGCGCGATCTTGCCCGGCCGCGCCGAACTGTCGGGGCCGGTGCCGTGGCTGAAATGCGGGTGCGCATTGTGCACCGCCGGCGCGCCGTGCGTGGCCCAGCGCGTGTGGGCAATGCCGGTGCCACCCTGGATGTGTTCGCTGCTGACCTGCGCCTGCAGCTCGGACACGCGCGCGGTGCTGCGCGCGCGTTTCAGGCCATTGGCGTACACCGCCACGCCGCAGGAGTCGTAGCCCCGGTATTCCAGCCGCTGCAGGCCCTGCACCAGGATGGGAACAATGTTTCGGCTGGAAACCGCTGCAACGATGCCGCACATAAAAAGTACTCCTGAAAAATGATGGGCTGATGCTAAGGATTAACCGCTTTTCTATGTGTTTGATTTTTTGTTATTTTTGAAATTAAATTTCAGGAATCAACATTCGTGAAATTTAATTTCTTTAATAATACTTTCATGGAACAAATAGAACTTGACCCTACCGACATCAAGCTGCTCGAATGCCTGCAAAGCGATGCCAGCCTGAGCAATCAGGCGCTGGCCGAACGCGTGCATGTGTCGCCGCCGACCTGCTTGCGGCGCGTCAAGCGGCTGCGCGATGCGGGGCTGATCGAGTGTGAAATCGCGGTGCTCAACGCCGACCGGCTGGGCGCCGCGCTGGGCCATGGCCTGACCGCGCTGGTCGAGATTTCGCTGGACCGCCAGGGTGCCGAGGAGCTGGAGGCGTTCGAGGCGCGGGCGGTGGGGGATGACGCCGTTCAGCAGTGTTACCGGGTGTCGCCGGGGCCGGACTTTATGCTGGTCGTGCATGTGGCCGACATGCCGGGTTATCTGGCGCTGGCGCAGCGGCTGTTTACCAGCGACGCGAATGTGCGGAATGTAAAGGCTTTTTTTAGTGTCAAGCGCGCTAAATTCAAGCCTAAAGTGCTGTTTGCGCAATGACTGCTTGCGTATTCAGCTATTTAATTCATAGCTCTGTTTTGTTTGTATTCGCTCCCTGTTTGGTCACGTGGTGGCGCTGCAGGGCTTGGCTGGCCGGGGGTAGCCCGGCGGCTACTCACTTTCTTTGCTTCGCCAAAGAAAGTAAGCAAAGAAAGGCGACCCCTGCTGTCCGCGACCCTTCGCTTCGCTACGGGCACCCTGCGGTGCTCGGTCCAGCCGGGGTCTCGTGCAAACTCGCCTTCGGCTCAAACAAGCACGAGCCCTGATCCGTCTAGCCTTCCGCTCCTCAGCGCAGACAGAAGGGGCTGGGAAATGGAATACACAGGCCAACACGAGCAGCCGAACAGCAAAACAGCAGAAGTCAAATAGACATCGCGCCAAATAAATAACGAATCTTACGAATTTGATAGCTGCTTGCGCATACCCCACCTGCACAAAAGTCGCTTTTAACTCCGAATCCGCCCCCGAACTCCACACCATCCCGTTCTGGCTGGGCCTGTGATGACCAGGGAAAGCGGGATCAGGGCGAGCGATTGTCTGAGCCGAAGGCGAGTTCGAGCTCGACCCCCGCTTTGCCTGGGCAGCACAGGTTGCCCGAAGCCCAGCGCAGGGACCCAGCCAGTCGGGTCGCCTTTTCTTTGCTTACTTTCTTTTGGCGAAGCAAAAGACAAGTGAGTTGCCGCCGGGCAACTCCCGGCCAGCAAAGCTATGCAAAGAAACCCGAGCTAAAAATTCGATAGCAGCCAGCGCAAGACAGCATTGCACCAACAGCCAATCAGCACCTCAACCCTTGGATTTCTTCAAAGGCCGCGACCAATTCGCAAGGTTCACCTGCTTGCCCCGCGCCACACTCAAACTGCCAGCCGGCACATCCTTGGTAATCGTCGAGCCGCCGCCTACCGTGCCGCCCACGCCCACCGTCACCGGCGCCACCAGCACGCAGTTGCTGCCAATGTGCACATCGGCCTCGATCACCGTGCGGTGCTTGTGGGCGCCGTCGTAGTTGGCGGTGATGCTGCCGGCACCGTAGTTGACGCGCTCGCCCACCGTGGCGTCGCCCAGATAAGCCAGGTGATTGGCCTTGGCACCCCGTGCCAGCGTGGAATTCTTGACCTCGACGAAATTGCCGATATGCACTTCGGCGCCCAGCACCGCACCGGGCCGCAAGCGGGCAAACGGGCCCACCAGCGCACCTTCGCCGACCTGCACGCCGAGCCTTTCGCCGTCGATGTGGGTGAAGGGGTGAATCACTGCGCCGGCGGCAATCACCGCATTCGCAATCACGCAGTTTGCGCCGATGCGCACACCCTGCCCCAGGCTGACCTGGCCGTCAAACACGCAGTTCACATCGATCTCGACATCCGCGCCGCAGGTCAAGGTGCCGCGCACGTCCAGCCGTGCCGGATCAGCCAGGCGAACACCCTGCTCCATCAGCGTGACGGCCAGGCGCTGCTGGTACACGCGTTCCAGTTCGGCCAGTTGCACCGGGCTGTTGACGCCGGCGACCTGCGCGGCGTCCGTGATCTGGTGCGCCACCACGGCCACGCCGTCGGCCACGGCAAACTTCACGATGTCGGTCAGGTAATACTCGTTTTGCGCATTCTGGTTGTCCAGCCGCGCCAGCCAGCGGCGCAGCAGGCGCGTCGGCACGGCCATGATGCCGCTGTAGATTTCATGGATGGCGCGCTCGGCTTCACTGGCGTCCTTGTGCTCGACGATGGCGCGCACCTGGCTAGAGGCCTGCGTGCCGGCGCGAACGATGCGGCCGTAGCCGGTCGGGTCGGCCATGCTGAGCGTCAGCAACGCCAGCCGCTGGCCATCGCATTGCGCCAAAAGCGCTTCCAGCGTGGCGGCCTGCGTCAGCGGCACGTCGCCCGACAGCACCAGCGTGATGCCGTCATCGGCCAGGAAAGGCATGGCCTGCTGCACCGCGTGGCCGGTGCCCAGCTGCGGCTCCTGGCGCGCAAAATTCAAACTCAAAGCGGCTGAAGCGCCCATCCTGCGGGCGCAGGCTGCTTCCACTTCCATAGCGCCATGACCGGTGACCACGACCGCCTGGCGGGCCGACAACTGACCAGCGCAGTCCATGACATGCGCCAGCAAGGCGCGTCCGCCCAATCGGTGCAACACTTTGGGCAATGCGCTTTTCATCCGCGTGCCTTTGCCTGCGGCCATGATGACAACGTCAAGAGGGTTCGACATGAGATTTCCTGTGAATTTTGGGCTGCTAAAAAGGGACAAAGCGCGGCCCGGCCTGCGCTTTCACCACCGGATTATCGGGGTGCTCGGCCTGCTGGCCGTGGCCGGCGTGCTGCAGGCCTGCAGCGTTGTGAAGCTGGCCTACAACCAGGCGCCCGACCTGGCTTATTGGTACCTTGACACTTACCTGGACCTCACGGGCGAGCAAAGCCTGCAGGTCAAGGCCAGCTTGAGCCAGCTCCAGGCCTGGCACCGGCAGACGCAGCTGCCGGTCTACATCACGGCGCTGCAGCAGCTCCAGCAGCAACTGCCGTCGGACACCACCGCCGCCGCAGCCTGCGCGGTGGCTGCCGACGTGCGCAGCAATCTTGGCGCGGTGGCGCAGCAGGCCGAATCGCTGGCCGCCGGGGTGGCCGTCATGCTCCAGCCGGGCCAGCTCAGGCACCTGGCGCAAAAATTTGCCAAAACCAATGCCGAGGCCGAAGACGAGTTGCAGGGCAACAACGGAAAAACCCGGCAAGGCAAGCGCTACCGGCAGTTGCTCAGCCGTGCCGAGAGCCTGTACGGGACGCTTGACGAGCCGCAGCGCGCCGTCATTGCCCGGCGCCTGGAGCAATCCCGGTTCGACCTGCGCGTGCTGTTCGCCGAAAGGCAGCGCCGTCAGCGCGACACGCTGCAGACCCTGCAGCCGATGGCGGCAGGCCAAGTCTCGCCCGCGCAGGCAAAGACCGCCCTGCGCGGGCTGGTCGAACGCACGCTGAACCCGCTGGAGCCGGTCTACCGGCGCTACCTGGACCAACTGGGCCAGGAAAACTGCCAGAGTTTTGCCGAACTGCACAACAGCACGACGCCGGCGCAGCGCGGCAAGGCCGTGGAAACCCTCAGGGGCTACGAGCAGGACTTCAGGATTCTGAACGCCCGCACACTCTGACGCGCCGCTACAGCAGCGGCACCCTGCGCGGCGGCGCGTCGTAGTAGTCGGCCAGCCGCTCCAGCGCCTTGGAATTGAGCAGCCAAAGCCGCCCGCCGCGTAGGTCGTGCAGCCCGAGCAACTTCAGCCGTCGAAGCGTCTTGTTGGTGTGCACCAGCGACAGGCCCAGGGTGTCGGCGATGTGTTGCTGGTTGATCGGAAATTCAACCGATCCTTCGTGCGCCAGCCCGAGCCGCTCCAGCCGGCGGTACAAATGCATCAGCAGCATTGCAACACGCTCGGCGGCATTGCGCTGGCCGGTGGTCAGCAGGTTGTCATCGACCATGCCTTCCTCGCGCGCGGCCAGCCAGGTGGTGTCGTAACCCAGGCGGGGAAAACTGCGGAACAGATCCAGCAGGCCTTCACGCGGAAACCCGCACAGGCTGACATTGGTCACGGCCTCGATGCCGCGCATGGCGCCGTCGCTAAACTCCTGCTGCAGGCCGATCAGGTCGCCCGGAAGCAAAAAGTTGAGAATCTGCCGGCGCCCGTCGCTCAAGGTCTTGTAGCGAAACGCCCAGCCTTCGTACAGCGTGTACAGCCGCCCGTTGGGCTTTTGCTCATGGATCAGGTACTGCCGGCCTGCCGGGTCAGGGCATCGCTGCGAAACGATTCGATGAACGCCAGCTCTTCACCCGACACCGCCGTGAAGGCACCGGTCTTTCGCAGCCGGCAAGCGGTGCAGGGCGGTGGACAGGAGACGGGAACGGGTTGAAAAATACGCATGCATGCCCCTTGGCAAAAATGAACTGAAACACTGTGTCTTTTGACATTGTTGTGTACTGCACAGCCTTGTACATTCTGCCGTACCACCATGCGCATGCCGTCTCCCGATCTCCACGAAATCATTTACGTCAGCACTTACGTCAGCACCCTTGCGGATGACGCGCCGGTCCGCGTGGTCGCCCACAGTGCCATGCAGTCGCGCAGCCACAATCAGCAGTCGGACATCACCGGCCTGCTGGTGTTCGACGGCCTGCATTTTTGCCAGCAACACGAAGGCTGTGCCCATAAAGTGGCAGCGGTCATGGCGCGTATCCAGGGCGATCCGCGTCACCGCAACGTCGAAGTCCTGCACCAGGGACCGCTGGACCAGCGGCGCTTCAGGCGCTTCAGGCTGGGCTATACGTCAGTGGAAGACATCGAACTGCTGGAGCGGCTGCAGCGGCTGAAGGGCCAGGCGGCGGTTGATGGTTTCGCGGCATTGCTGTCTGGGCTGGACGTGGATGGGTAAAACGGATGGATTTGGAGCAAAACGCTATGCCGCCAAGCCCAGGACACGGTGCAGACATGCGAAGCGATTGGCGCTGTGCCGTCTATATCACCTGCCGATAAAAATCAACGAAATCATCGTTTAGCGCATATAAAGCGTGCGCAGGCAGCTATATATTCAATAGCATCCCGATAAATGGCCATGCCTTCACAGCGGCCAGGCCACGCCCTGGTCATTGAGCAGCACATCAAGCGCAATATCGTGCGGCTCGGGCAGCAGGTCGGGCAGCCAGCCGTGGCTGAAACCCAGGCCGACGGTGACCGGGCGCGGCGACAGCGTGGCCAGCGTGCGGTCGTAGAAACCGCCGCCATAGCCCAGCCGGTAGCCGCCCGGCCCGTAGCCCACGCAAGGCACGAACAGCAGCGTGGGAACGATCACCTCGGTGTCCTTGGGCTTGGGAATGCCGTAGGCGTCTTCCTCCATCGGGCAGCCGGGGTACCAGGCGTGAAAGGTCAGCGTCTTGTGCAGCTTGTTGACCACCGGCAGGCCGATCTTGCGCGGCGACCTGCCCGCTATGCTTTCGGTAGCTAACTGCGCTTGTCCCGCCTGCGCAGAGGCCGTATTTTCTTTGAATTCCGGGGCCAGCACGGCATCTTCCTGCCAGCGGTACAGCGCTGGCAGCGGGTCGAACTCGCCCTTGATTGGCCAGTAGGCACCAATCACCTCATGGGGCGAGCCGACCAGCCAGATGCGCATCACCCGCTGGAGCAGGTCGGCCCGGGCCAGCCGGTCGGGCATGTCGAGGCGCGACTGCACCAGTGCTTTTCGTGTGCTTAATTTGTCCATAATCCTCCGATGCTATACAAAATTCTATGCAGCGCGGCAGTTTCAGCCGTGCTGGCCGCGCCAGCCCTGGCGCAAAGTCCTCCAATCGCCTGGACGCCGGGTGCCAATGCCGACGGCGACAGCCTCATCGTGGAGATGAACAAGGCCTTTCGCAGCAGCAACAAGGGCCGGCTGGCGCAACTGCTGCCGCAGGCCCGGGGCCATGCGCTGGAGCCCTGGGCGGCCTACTGGGAACTCAAGGCGCGGCTCGGCGAGGCCAGCCCGCAGGAGGTGCAGGGTTTCCTGTCGCGTTATGCCGGCAGCTACCAGGAAGACCGGCTGCGCAACGACTGGCTGCTGCTGCTCGGCCAGCGCCGCGACTGGGCCGGGTTTGCTGCCGAATACCCGAACTACCGCATGAACGACGACCGCGAGGTGCGATGCTACGCCCTGCTGATCGAGCACCTGAAGAATCCGGCGATCGATGCCCGGCTGTCCGACGAGGTGCGCAAGAACTGGTACGCCCAGCGCGATGCCGATGACGGCTGCAATGCCGCCGCTGAGCGGCTGGTGGGCAGCCAGAACCTGACGCCGCTCGACGTCTGGCAAAAGGCCCGGCTGGCGATGGAAGCCAACCGGCCGCGCGCCGCCAGCAATGCCGTGGCCATCGTCGCGCCCGAAGCGCTGGGCATGGTCACCGAGCTGAACAGCAGCCCCATCAAGTTCCTGGCCGGCAAGTACCTGGCGGTGCGCACGGTGCGCAAGGAAATCATCACGCTGGCGCTGGTCAAGCTGGCGGTCAGCGATTCGGAAGGCGCCGCTTTTCAGCTTGACGGCAAATGGTCGCTGCAGCTCACCGCCGAGGAACGCAACTGGCTCTGGGGCCTGATCGGCAAGCAGACCGCCAGCCGCATGGGCACGGTGCCGGCCGGCGATGCGCTGGCGTATTACGCCCGGGTCACCAAGGACACCGACCTGACCGATGACATGCTGGCCTGGAAGGCGCGCGCCGCCTTGCGCGCCGGCACCCTGCCGAGCTGGCAGCTGGTGCTCCAGGCCATCAATGCCATGAGTGAAGAGGGCCGCAAGGACCCGACCTGGACCTACTGGAAGGCGCGCGCGCTGCTGGCCACGTCGCCGCCCGACATTGCCACCGCCGCCATCACGCCGCAAGGCCCGGCGACCACCACGGCCATCGCACCGCAGCGCGCCGAGGCGCTGGCGCTGCTGCAGTCCATCGCCTCGGTGCGCGGCTTTTACGAGCAGCTGGCGCTCGAAGAGCTGGGCCTGAAGATTTCCGTGCCGCCCCGGCCCGCGCCCCTCACGGCCGAGGAAAAAGAAGCCGCGCGGGGCAACCCGAGCCTGATGCGGGCGGCCTACGCCATCCAGTCCGGGCTGCGCTCCGAAGGCGTGCGCGAATGGAACTACGCCACCAACCTGCACCGCAAGGGCGGCATGAACGAGCGCGACCTGCTGGCCGCCGCCCAGCTGGCCTGCGACCGTCAGATTTGGGACCGCTGCATCAACACCAGCGAGCGCACCAGCAGCGTGGCCGACTTCGAGCAGCGTTTTCCGATGCCGTTTCGCGAGGCCGTCGTCAGCCGCAGCCGGACCATCGGCCTGGACCCGGCTTATGTGTATGGCCTGATCCGCCAGGAAAGCCGCTTCATCATGGATGCCCGCTCGGGCGTGGGCGCTTCCGGGCTGATGCAGGTCATGCCGGCCACGGCGCGCTGGACTGCCAACAAGATCGGCTTGAGCAGCTTCACGCCCGACCAGATCAATGACCGTGACACCAACATCACCATTGGCACGGCCTACCTCAAGCTCGCGCTGGACGATTTGAACGGCTCGATGCCGATGGCCGCCGCCGCCTACAACGCCGGGCCGGGCCGGCCGCGCACCTGGCGCAACGGTCCGGTGCTGGATGCCGCCATCTGGGCCGAGAACATTCCGTTTGCCGAAACCCGCGACTATGTAAAAAAGGTGGTGTCCAACACCACCAACTATGCCGCCCTCCTGACCGGTCAGCCGCAGTCGCTGAAAAGCCGCCTGGGCAAGGTCGGACCGCGCGACGCGGCCACGCCCGAGCCCTACAAAGACCTGCCCTGAAGCGCCGCCGGGCGGCCGCCCCGGCCTGGCGCTGGTCTTTTGAGGGTGGCAACGTTCAATGAGCTCGCGGACTGCGCATTGACCTACAGGCAAACAGCCCGCTATCTGCTATGGTTTTTGGATGTTCTTGCCTTCTGAAAACCTTCCCCGCATCACGCCCGAGACGGCGCTTTTTCTTGACTTTGACGGAACGCTTGTGGCCCTGGCCGCGCAGCCCGAACTGGTGCAAGTCCCCCACGGCCTGGCCGGCACCCTGGCCGAACTGCACCGGCAGCTGGACGGCGCGCTGGCGCTGGTGTCCGGCCGGCGCCTGCTCGACCTGGACGGATTCCTGGCCCCGCTGCTGCTGCCAGCGGCCGGCGAACATGGCGCGCAGCGTCGCACGGCCGACGGCCTGATGATCAGCGCGCCCCCGGCGGACCTCGAGCTGCTGCTGCAGGCGGCGCAAGGCCTGGTCGCCCGCCATCCGGCGCTGAAGCTGGAACGCAAGAACCTGGCACTCAGCCTGCACTACCGGCAGGCGCCCGAACTCGAAGCGCTGTGCCTGCAGGTGATGCGCGAAGCGCTGGAACGCAGCCAGGGCGTCGAGTTGATGCAGGGAAAATGCGTGATCGACCTGAAACCCGAGGGCTTCAGCAAGGGCACGGCGATCGCGTTTTTCATGGGCGAAGCGCCGTTTGCCGGCCGTGTCCCGGTGTTTGCCGGTGACGACGTGACCGACGAGGCGGGTTTCGAGGCCGTGCAGCGCATGGGGGGCCACGCCATCAAGGTCGGCCCGGGGCCGACGCTGGCACAGCACCGCTGCGACGGCGTATTGCAATTGGCCGTATGGCTGCAATCGGCCGTGGCATCCCTGCCCGGCACCGGCTCGCCCGCCAGCCATCCGGGATTCACAGCATGAGCGCCCCGGCTGCCGCAGCCCCGCAATTTTTGCCGCCCGCGCCGCCGTCGCTGTCGCTGGGCGTCATCGGCAACTGCGCCTTCAGTGCACTGGTCGATGCGCGCGGGCGCATCGTCTGGTGCTGCCTGCCGCGCTTTGACGGCGACCCGGTGTTCAACGCGCTGCTCGACGCTACCCCCCAGGCCAGTGCTTTTGCCATCGAGATCGAGAATTTTTCCCACGCCACACAGTTCTACGACCCGAACACCGCCGTGCTGCGCACCCAGCTGTTCGACAAGATCGGCCAGGCGGTCGAGATCACCGACTTTGCGCCGCGCTTTTACAGCCGCTCGCGTTTTTACAAGCCGATGATGCTGGTGCGCCGGGTGCGCCCGGTCCACGGCGCGCCGCGCATCCGCGTGCTGCTCGACGTGCTGTTCGACTGGGGCCGCTCGCGGCCGGTGGTCACCCAGGGCAGCAACCACCTGCGCTATGTCGGTGATGCGCTGACGCTGCGCCTGAACACCGATGCGCCGCTGTCGCACCTGCTGGCCAAGCGGCCTTTCGTGCTGACGCGCGAGTACAATTTTTTGCTCGGCTCCGACGAGTCGCTGGCCGAAGGCATTGCCGACACGGCGCGCCTGTTCGAGCAGGAAACGCTGGCCTACTGGCGCAAGTGGAGCCAGCGGCTGCACGTTCCGCTGGAATGGCAGGAAGCGGTGATCCGCGCGGCCATCACGCTCAAGCTGTCGCTGTTCGAGGACACCGGCGCGATCGTCGCGGCCATGACCACCAGCATTCCCGAGGCGCCGAACAGCGGCCGCACCTGGGACTACCGCTTTTGCTGGCTGCGCGATGCCTTTTTCGTGGTGCGGGCGCTCAACAGCCTGTCCGAGGTCGGCACCATGGAGGACTACCTGCGCTGGCTGGGCAATGTCGTGGTGCAGGCCGACGGCGGGCATATCCAGCCCCTGTTCGGCATCGGCCTGGAAATGGAGCTGCCTGAAGCGGTGTATGGCCATCTGGGTGGCTACCGGGGCATGGGGCCGGTGCGCGTGGGCAACCAGGCGCAGGAGCATTTCCAGCACGACGTGTACGGCAACGTGGTGCTGGGCGCAGCGCAGGCATTCCACGACCATCGGCTGCTGCACCGGGCCGGCGCGGCCGAGTTCAAGCGCCTCGAAGCGGTCGGCGAGCAGGCCATTCGCTGCTACGACCAGCCCGACGCCGGCATGTGGGAGCTGCGCACCCGCGCCCGGGTGCATACCTCGTCGGCGCTGATGTGCTGGGCAGCCTGTGACCGGCTGGGCAAGATTGCCGTCACCCTGAAGCAATCCGAGCGCGCGCTGTACTGGAGCGGCCATGCGCAGGTCATGCGCGAGCGCATCCTGCGCGAGTCCTGGAGCGAGGAACGGCAGGCCTTTGCCGAAAGCTTTGGCGGACGCGACCTGGATGCCAGTGTGCTGCTGATGATCGAGGTCGGTTTCATCGAACCGAAGGACCCGCGCTTCGTGGCCACCGTGGATGCGCTGGAAAAGTACCTGTGCGACGGCCCCTACATGCGCCGCTACGAGGCGCCCGACGACTTCGGCAAGCCCGAGACGGCGTTCAACATCTGCACCTTCTGGCGCATCGACGCCTTAGCGCGCATCGGCCGCAAGGACGAGGCCCGGGCGATTTTCGAAACCATGCTGGCCGCCAGGAACCATGTCGGCCTGCTGTCCGAGGACACGCACCCGGTCACCGGCGAGATGTGGGGCAACTTTCCGCAAACCTATTCCATGGTCGGCATCATCAATGCCGCGATGCGCCTGTCGGCCCCTTGGGACAGCCAAGTATGACCCCCACGCTCCCCACTGCGTGTGGTTCGCACAACCCCTGAACCCCTGCACAGGAGAAACCCAATGAGCCGTCTGGTCGTTGTTTCCAATCGCATCGCCGATCCGCGCAAGTCGGCGGCGGCTGGCGGCCTGGCGGTGGCGCTGGGCGATGCGCTGTCGGCCAATGGCGGGCTGTGGTTCGGCTGGAGCGGCACGGTGGTCGAGAACGGCACGCCGGGCGAGGGCGAGGTGCATACCCAGCATGTCGGCAACGTCACCCTGACCACCGTCGACCTGTGCAAGGAAGACCACGACAGCTACTACTTGGGCTACAGCAACGGCGTGCTCTGGCCGGTGTTCCATTACCGGCTCGACCTGGCCGATTTCGATGCCGGCTACATCGGCGGCTACCGGCGGGTGAACAAGCTGCTGGCGCGTAAGCTGATGCCGCAGCTCTTGCCCGACGACATCATCTGGGTGCATGACTACCACCTGATCCCGATGGCGGCCGAGCTGCGCGCCATGGGCTGCAAGAACCGCATCGGGTTTTTCCTGCACATTCCGCTGCCGCCGCCGCTGATCCTGGCCGCCGTGCCGCAGCATGAATGGCTGATCCGCTCGCTGTTCGCCTATGACCTGGTCGGCTTTCAGGCACAGGCGGACGTCGAGCATTTTTCAAGCTATGTCGGCAAGGAGGTGGGTGCCGAGGCGCTGGACAAGCACCAGTTCCGCGCCTTCGGGCGCAAGGTGCAGGCGCAGGCCTTTCCGATTGGCATCGACGTGGACGAATTCGCCGCGCTGACGCATGCCAAGGAAGGCCGCGACATGTACGAGCGCATGAAAAACGAATATTCGCGACGCCGCATCCTGCTGGGCGTTGAGCGGCTGGACTATTCCAAGGGCCTGCCGCAACGCGTGAAGGCGTTTCGGGAACTGCTGAAGAACTACCCGGAAAACATCAACAGCGCCACCCTGATCCAGATTGCCTCGCCCAGCCGCGAGGCGCTGGACACCTATGCCGGCCTGCGCCAGGAGCTGGAAAGCCTGTGCGGCGCCATCAACGGCGACTATGGCGAACTGGACTGGATGCCGGTGCGCTACATCCACCGCAACGTCGCCCGCAAGCGCCTGCCGGGGCTGTACCGCGTGGCCGACGTGGCGCTGGTCACGCCGCTGCGCGACGGCATGAACCTGGTGGCCAAGGAATTCATCGTCGCGCAAGACCCGGCCGACCCCGGCGTGCTGGTGCTGTCGCGCTTTGCCGGCGCGGCCGAGCAGCTCAAGGAAGCCATCCTGGTCAATCCCTACGACACGCATGGCACGGCCGAAAGCATCCAGCTGGCGCTGCAGATGCCGCTGATCGAGCGCCAGCGGCGCCACCAGCAGCTGCTGGAGCGGGTGCGCAGCCAGGACGTGCACTGGTGGCGAAAAACCTACCTGGCTGCGCTGGCGGCCTGCGAGCCCGACTGAAGTCCCTGCCGGCGGCGTCAAGCAACCAGGGCCAGCGCTGCAAAGTCGCCTACCCGCTCGCCCAGGCCAGCCGGCACCAGCGTGCAGCCGTCGGTCAGCGCGGGCAGCCGGCCCTTGAGTTGCGCCTGCAGGCGCGGCAGCAAATAATCGCGGTGGTGCCAGAAGACGCTGCCGCCCAGGCTGATGCGCTGCAGGTCCAAGGTGACGACCAGGTTGTAGAGCATCCGGCCCATCACCCGGCATATTTCATCAATAATGGCTATGGCGCCGGTCTCGCCTGCCTTGGCAGCTATCAAAACGCTAGCGGCGTCAAGCCAGGCCGGAAAACGCCGGGGCAACGCGTTGCCCGCCACCAGCGCCTCCACATCGCCGATATTGCCGCAGCCGCACAGCGCATCCAGGTTGTCGCTGACAAACATGTGGCCGGCATGCCCGGCATTGCCGTTCTTGCCGCGAAGCACCCGGCCATCGACGCACAGGCCAACGCCGACGCCGGTGCTCCAGGTGACGTAGGCACAGTGGTCCAGGCCCTGCAATGCGCCCCAGCGGCGCTCGGCCTGCAGCGCGGCAATGCCGTCGTTTTCTACCCGCACCCGGGCAAACACCTCGCGCAGCGGCGCTTCGAGCACGGCGGTGGTCCAGTCGTTGGGCAGGCCGCGACCGCTGCCTGCCAAGGCACCGCAAATGTTCGGCGACGCCAGCTCGACCAGTCCCTGGTTCAACACAAACGGGCCGCAGGAGGCCACCCCGACGGCGGCGATGTCACGCGCATCGATATGGGCGGCCTCGCAGCTGGCGCCTATCATGCCCAGCACCTGCCGGGCCAGCGCATCGGGCGCGCCCTGTTTGGCCGTCGGCTCGACCCGCCGGCCCAAGGCGCCACGATGGTCCACCATGTTGACGGCCACCTTGGTGCCGCCAATATCGACACAGGCCACCGGCGCCGCGCCTTGTGCCAGACGAAGTTCGGGTGGCATGGCTTGGGGAAATGACGGAGCGTTCATGGCGGGCGTGTCCTTTGCATCAGATCAGCTGGCTGACCAGGCTGGCAACGAAGCTCAGCAAAATGGTGGTGGTCACCGGAATGAACCATTCGCGGCCAAACAGGCGAAAGCGCAGGTCGCCCGGCAGCTTGCCGAAACCGAGTTTTTGCAGCAACGGACTGAACCAGCTGATGAGCATCAGGGCCAAAAAAATGACGATGAACCAGCGGATCATGGCTGCAGCTTACAGCGTATGCAGGCGGTCACCCGCCGAAAAACCGAGTGGTTTCCATACCGGGCGGCCCTTGGCGCCAAACGCGATCACCTTGAACAACTCGCCCATTTCATGCTCGTTCACCAGCTTTTGCACCATGACGCGCCGCGCCAGGCTGGCGGCGTCAATGCCGCTGTCAAGACCCTCCAGCAGGCCGCAGTTCAGCAGGAAACGCCCCTGGCTGGTGTAGCCCAGCACTTCCAGCCCCGCGTCCTGCCCGGCCAGCGCGATGCCGGTGAAGTTGACATGGGCGGTGATGTCCTTTTCACCGACATCGGCCAGCGGATCGGCGTCCGCCAGGTGCGCGCGGTGGCACATCACCGTGCCCATGCTGCGCTGCGGATGGTAATACTCCTGCTCCGGAAAACCGTAATCCAGCAGGAACACCGCGCCGGACTCCAGCCGGTCGGCCAGCGTGCGGATGAAACCTTCGGCCTGCAGATGAATTTCGGTAACGTAATCGTGCATGCCAGCCACCTCCAGCGGTGGCCGCAGCTCGGTGGGGCTGTCAGCGTAGGTAAAACGCCCTTCGTGCATCGCCACGCCGCGCTCGTACCAGGCACCGTTCAGCCGGGCCAGCAGCTTGACCGGCATGGCGTCGAGCACTTCGTTGCCCAGCACCACACCGCGCATCCGGTCCGGCAATTCGCTCGCCCAGTGCACCTTGCCGGCGTGGGCCGCCAGCCGCGTGCGCTGGCGTTCGCGCAAGACGCTGGAGAGATCGACGATCGTGTAGCGCGCCACCTGGCCGCCCAGCGCGTCGAGCAACTGCTGCGCCAGCGCGCCGGAACCTGCCCCGAACTCCCAGACTTCGTCCGTGCCCGAAGCCTGCAGCGCCTGCGCCACCTGCCGCGCCAGCGTGCGGCCGAAATGCGGCGACAACTCGGGCGCGGTGACGAAATCGCTGCCGCCGCCCTGCGCGCCATCACCCATGCGGGCTACCGCAGGCATACGTCCGAATTTCTGCGAGTCATTGGCGTAGTAGCCCAGGTCCGGCTGGTACAGCGCCAGCGCCATGAAGGCGTCAAAACCCTGCCATCCGCCAGCCGCGTCAATTGCCTTGGCCATCACGGCCTGCAAGGTGGTCGTTAAAATAGAGGAATTCGTCATGTTTGTCACCGAGCCTGATTGTCTGCGATTCCCCCGACCCTTTAAACGCCCTCCTGCGCCACCCAATGACACCTGCCCTGCCCCGACCCGTTGTCCTTGTGACCGGCGCTGCCCTGCGGCTGGGCCGCGAAATAGCGCTGACACTGGCGGCCGCTGGCTGGCGAGTGGCGGTGCATTACCGCAACTCCGCAGAAGACGCTATTAAAACCGTAGCTGACTGTGACGGCCTGACGTGCGGAGCAGCCGCTTTTGATGCAGATTTATCGAGTGAAGCCGCCGTGCGCGGCCTGCTGCCCCGCGTCATCGCGCATTTTGGCCGTGTCGATGCGGTGGTCAACAGCGCCTCGACCTTCGAGCACGACAGCGCCGCGTCCTTTGGCTTTGCCGCGCTGGACAAGCACCTGCACAGCAACGCCGGAGCGCCCATTTTGCTGGCCCAGGCGCTGCATGCGCATGTCGTGTCACGGGGGGCGCTGGATGGTGAGCCGGAACACGCCGGCCAGTGCGCGGTCGTCAACCTGCTCGACCAGAAGCTCTGGAACCAGAACCCGGATTTCTTCAGCTACACGCTGTCAAAGGCCGCGCTGGAAGCGGCCGGCACCATGCTGGCGATGGCGCTGGCGCCACGCGTGCGGGTGGTTGGCGTCGCGCCTGGCCTGACGCTGACCAGCCACCTCCTGAGCGACGAGCAGTTCGCCGCGCACCACAAGCTCTCGCCGCTGGGCCGCTCGTCCACGCCGGCCGATGTGGCCAGCGCGGTGAAATTTGCGCTGGAGAATTCGTCGATCACCGGCACCACGCTGCTGGTCGATGGCGGCCAGCACCTGATGCGCTTCGAACGCGATTTTTCGCTGATGTAAGCCTTGCCACGACCCAAGCGTCGGCAATGGCTGACAGACTCCCTCTTCTTACCTATTACAGACTGTCAACATGTTCACCACCCGGGGCACCCAGATCCTGAACCTCACCGGCTTGCGCTTTGACGCCAACCTGGGCATCCTTGAGCACGAGAAAAACGCGCCGCAGCCGATCCAGGTTGATGCCGAACTCAACCTGGGCGCGCAGCCGCTGCAGCCCCGCGACGACGACATCACGCATGTGCTGGACTACCGCAAAGTGCGCCAGATCATCATCACCGAATGCACCGCAGAACATGCCAACCTGCTGGAAAGCCTGATCGGCAAGCTGGCACACCGGCTGATGCAACTGCCCGGCGTGCTGGGCGTGCGGGTGAAAATCGCCAAACTTGAAATTTTTGACGACTGCGAAGTGGCCATTCGCGTCGAGACAGGACAGTGGTGACCGACATGAGCGCCATCTGGATAGACGAACAGCTGGAAACTTCATCCCGGGTGCAGAACGCGATGAAGATCGAACGCGAAGACCACAAGCTGGAAAAGCGCCTGTGCCGCGAGGTTGGCCGGGCCATTGTGGATTTCAACATGATTGAGGAAGGCGACAAGGTGATGGTCTGCGTGTCGGGCGGCAAGGACAGCTACGCCATGCTGGACATTTTGCTGAAATTGCAAAAGCGCGCGCCGATCAATTTCGAGTTGGTTGCCGTCAACCTCGACCAGAAGCAGCCGGGCTTTCCCGAGCATGTGCTGCCGGAATACCTGGCCAAGCTGGGCGTGCCCTTCCACATCGAGAACCAGGACACCTACAGCATCGTCACACGCGTGATTCCCGAGGGCAAGACGCTGTGCTCGCTCTGCTCGCGGCTGCGGCGCGGCATCCTGTACCGCGTGGCGGGCGAGCTGGGTTGCACCAAGGTCGCGCTGGGCCACCACCGCGACGACATGCTGCAGACCTTCTTCCTGAACCTGTTCTTTGCCGCCAAGCTCAAGGGCATGCCGCCCAAGCTGGTGAGCGATGACGGCAAGAACATTGTGATCCGCCCGATGGCCTACGTGACCGAAAAGGACCTGACGCGCTGGGCCGAGGTGCAAGACTTCCCCATCATTCCGTGCACGCTGTGCGGCAGCCAGGAAAACCTGCAGCGCAAGCAGGTCGGCAACCTGCTGCGCGACTGGCAAAAGCAGTATCCCGGCCGCATCGAGAACATGTTCGCGGCGCTGCAGAACATCGTGCCGTCTCACCTCATGGACAGCAAGCGCCACGACTTCAAGGGCATCAAGACGACCGGCGTGGCCAATCCCGAAGGCGACAAGGCCTTCGATGCCGAGGAGTTCATGGAGGTGGCCCCCCCGGGCCGCACCGCAATCGGCATCAGCCCGCGAACGTCCGACTGACCGTTTTTTCTTACCCGTTCCTACAGGAGGCCTTATGAAACGAGCGCTTGCGGCAATTTTTTCAATCGCTTTGCTGGGATTTTTCATGGCCGGCTGTTCCGGACTGCAGGTGGTTGAAAACAACGTCACCGCGTTCCACAACTGGAACGCACCGCCGCCCGGGCCCGGCACGCCCTACCGCTTCGAGCGCCTGCCGTCGCAGCAGATAAGCGCCGCCTACCAGGGCCGCGTCGAGGAAGCCGCGCGCATTGCGCTGGCCAGGGTCGGGATGGAACTGAACCCCGCGTCGCCGATCTTCAGCGTGCAGGTACGGGTCAGCACCCAGGTGATCGAAGCCCTGCCCTATGGGCCCGGCCATGATGGCTTCGGATTTGGCATGCCCGGCGTTTTTCTGGGTGGCGGCAACCGGGGTGCGGCCTTCGGCCTGTCCTTTCCGCTGGGGTATTCAACGCCCAGCCCTTACTTTCACCGCGACCTGACGCTGCTGGTGCGCAACCTGGGCAGCAGCCAGGTTGTTTTTGAAACCCGCGTCACCAATGATGGCGTTCAGAACGAAACGCCTGCGGTGTTGTCAGCCATGCTGGACGCGGCGCTGCAGGGCTTTCCGCAACCGCCGCCAGGGCCGCGCCGCATCAATGTGCAAATCCCGCGGTGAATATGACCCCCACGGTCGCCCACTGCGTGTGGCTTCCTGCCCCCCCCCGAGGGGGCCGCTGCACCTGCGGCCCGGCAAAGCCGCTGAATATGGCCCCCACGTTCCCCACTTCGTGTGGTTCACTGCCCCCCGAGGGGGCGTTGCGCCTGCAGTCCGGCAAAGCCGGTTCTGCGGCCCCGGCGGGGTAGAACGGGGTCAACCGCACCTATCACCTGTCATCCTTTTTTCACCTTGACCTTTTCCGTCAACCGGCACTTACCCCATGCTTGAACCGACCCGCATCATTGCCATCCGCCATGGCGAAACCACCTGGAATGTGGACACCCGCATCCAGGGCCGCCTCGACATTCCCCTGAACGCCACCGGCCGCGTGCAGGCTGCCCGCATGGCGCGGGCGCTGAAGCATGAGCCGATCACGGCGGTGTACGCCAGCGACCTGGTGCGTGCCTGGGAAACGGCGGAGTACCTGGGGCGCGCGCACGGGCTGCCAGTCAACGCTGAAACCGGCCTGCGCGAACGCGGCTTTGGCGACTTCGAAGGCAAGACCTTTGCCGAGATCGAGGCCCTGCTGCCCGACCAGTCGATGCGCTGGCGCAAACGCGATCCGGAATTTGCCCCAACCGGCGGCGAGTCGCTGCAAGACCTGAATCTCCGGGTAGTCGAGGCCGTCGAGCGGCTGGCCGCCAGGCATCCAGGCGAGTTGATCGCGGTGGTTGGCCACGGCGGCGTGATGGATGTGCTTTACCGCGCGGCCACGCGCCTGCACATTCAGGCGCCACGCACCTGGACGCTGGGCAACGCGGCCATCAACCGCTTGCTCTGGACGCCACAGGGCTTCAGCCTGGTGGGCTGGGCAGACACCCAGCACCTGGACGACGAGTCGCTGGATGACGGCCTGTTCGCCGCCGGTCCGGCTGCTGCGGGCACCGGCACCCGATGAACAAACCTGCGCCTTACCTGTCCGAGTTGATCGGCAAATCCGTCCACGACATCGACACCCCGGCCCTGGTGATTGACCTGGACGCCATGAAACGCAACCTGGGCCGGATGGCCGAATTCGCCAAAAAACACCACGTCCTGTGGCGCCCCCATGCCAAGCTGCACAAGTGCGTGCTGCTGGCCAAGATGCAGGTCAAGGCCGGCGCCGTCGGCGTGTGCGTGCAGAAGACCTCCGAGGCCGAGATCATGGTCGCCGGCGGGGTGAATGATGTGTACATCAGCAACGAGGTGATCGCGCCGGCCAAGCTGGCGCGGGTGGCAGCCCTGACGCAGGCCGTGGCCGGGCAGGGTGGACAGATCGCCATTGCCGTGGACAGCCTGGAAGGCGTGGGCCGGCTGGCGCAGGCGATGACCGAGGCCCGGACGGGCTCGCGCAACGGCACACCGAACGCAGCCACGGTGATCGACGTATTTGTCGAGATCGACGTCGGCCAGGGCCGCTGCGGCGTTCAGCCCGGGCCGGACGCGGTCCTGCTGGCACTGGAAATCCGCAAGCATCCGGCGCTGCGTTTTGCCGGACTGCAGGCCTACCATGGCAAGGTCCAGCACGTACGCAACATACAGGAGCGGCGCATGGCCGCCGCCGATGCCATGAAGGCGGTCGAGTTGACCTGCCAGTTGCTCAAGGCCGAGGGCATCGCGCCAGGGCTGGTGACCGGCGCCGGAACCGGCAGCTTTGCGCTGGAGGCCGCCAGCGGTGTTTATGGGGAATTGCAGGCCGGCTCCTTCATCTTCATGGATGCCGACTATGCGCAGAACCAGCGCGACCCGGTGCAGCCCTGCTTCGAGCACGCCCTGTTCGTCAGGACACAGGTCATCAGCGGCCATGCCAGCCACGCGGTGTGCGACGCCGGCCACAAGAGCCACGCCATCGACTCCGGCCTGCCCCAGGTGCATGCCTTTGATGGCCAGGGCGGTCTGGACTACTTCAACGGCGGCGACGAACACGGCATCTTGCGGCCGTCGGCCGGCCACACCCGCCTGCCCGACCTGGGCCAGCTGTTGTGGCTGATTCCCGGCCATTGCGACCCGACCGTGAACCTGCATGACGTGATGATCGGCGTGAGCGGCGGGCTGAAAAGCGGCACCGTTGAACGCATCCTCCAGGTGGATGCGCGTGGCGCGATCACCTGAAACTCAAGAAAATAGGGCTTTCCCGCACTGTTGGCCAACACAAGAGGCTATTAAATTAATAGCAAAAAACTTATCAGTCCCACAGCATGCCATGGCGAAGCTAGGCTGAGATCGTGTTTAATTGGGATTGCAATGCACCAGCGCTTGGTCCTGCGAGAATCGGACCAAGCTGTCAACCGTCCCGATGCGTTCCGGATGCATGCCCCGGACGCTCCGGCATCCGGCCACGGTCACGCCGGGTATGTGCAGGCATCGGAACGACTTCGTCCTGAATTTACGCCTGATTCCAGCCTATAAAGCCGGCGCCGGGGCATTGAAATTTCAGGCATGCCGAAGCCCGCGAAATGCTCGCAAGTCCTACAGTGCACTGCCGGGGGACTGCCCATGATCAAATCCGACAATTGGAGCCTGACCTTGAAAAACGTTTTTGCCATTCTTGCGGCCTGTGGCCTGTCGATGTCAGCCCATGCAGGCTGCTACAGCGTGTACAACCCTGCGGGCAGTCTGATCCACCAGTCCAGCGAGGCCCCGGTGGACACACGGTATGAATACCATCGGACCGTGCCCCAGCGCTTTGGCCAGGGCGCGACCCTGGTGTACGTCAACGACGACCAGCACTGCCCAGCAGTGGGCACGATGGCCGGCGTGTCAGACGCCAGCCCCGGCAGAATCCAGGGCAGGACAGGCCGGGCGGACAGGGGCTGAGCCATCGGTCCGCATGAAGGTATTGCCTCGTGGCAGGGACGCCAGGAGTCTGGTCGGCAGAAAGGACGTGCGCTGCAAAGCGGCCGCACCGGTCCATTTTTCACCGCCTTTTCTCCATGCATACCTTTTGCCGCCCAGGCTCCTGGAATCGTTTCGGCGCGCAACCAGACTTTGTTTTAAATCTGTCCGGGACTGGAGCCGGAGCCGCAAAAAGTGCTGTGCGGCCAGGCCAGGCATAGCCATACCGGAATTGATTTGGAAATTGAACAACCCACAGGAGCTCGCATGCCCGACCGTCCACCCCATTTCAAACCGCTGGACCCCGGTCGCATCGACATCATTGACCGGGAAGAACTTGCCTACTGGAGCAAGGAACTCCACTGCACCGAGCCCGAACTGGCGCAGGCAGTCACCCAGGTCGGCGAACACGTCACGGCCGTGCGCGAGCATCTGGCGTCGCGCAAATAAGCACAAGGGAAACGGTGCTCCCCGGGCACACCGGGCGCGGCAGAAGAACATGACCAAAAAGGCCGGCTGAAAAATTCAGCCCGCCCGTTCGTGTCAGGTTACTTCACGTCAATCCAAAAGCTGTGGCTGCGGCGCTTGCGCTCAGACTCGAGGCTCGCCCTGGCCATTCACCGTGATGGTCCTGCCAGGCTGCGACGTGGTCTGAATCGTGTGCTCCTGGCCCCGGAAGGTATAGCTCACGTCCCAAAACTCCGTCTTGGCCTGGCTTGGCCCCGTTTCGCACTTCTGCACATCCTGGCCAGCCATCTGCGGACTGGCTCCCGCATTACGGCCCACGTTGGCGCCGACCGCCGCACCTGCCACCGCGCCGCCAACCGTGGCGATCTGTTTGCCGGTTCCGCCGCCTACCTGATGGCCGAGCACGCCGCCAATCAGGGCGCCAACAAGGGCGCCGCCAATGTTGTAATTAGTGCCTGGCTGTGCCGCCACCGGCTCACGCTCTATCCAGCAGCGCTTTTCGGGCGCGGCCAGCACGGCGCGCACGGACGTGACCTCGACGTCGTAAAGGCGCTCCTCGCTGCGGCGGCGGTTGTCGTACACCGGCGCCGGCAGCGGCGCATAACGCTCATTGCCGACCCGCGCATTGGCCGCCACGCCGCGGATCGACGACACCCGGTCCTCCATGCCCATGGACACCAGCGAGGCATAGCGGCCAGGCCGCAGCACCACGCAACGGCCGCTGAACCGGACGTTTTCGCACACCTCCCACTGGTCACCCAGCACCACCACCGAGGAAGCCCGGTCGTTGAAGCCGTAGCGGGTGAAATCGTCAATCTGGCTCTGCGCAGTGAACGACTGGCCCTGGAAGTTTTCATTCGCGTAAAAAATCACCTGGGCGTTGGTCGGCACGGCAGCTGCCACTGGCGCGTAACGGCTTTCATCGATCCGTTCATTGCGGTCCACGGCGCGGACAGACGCCACGCGCTGCGCCAGTCCCAGCGCCGCCAGCGACGGGTACTGGCCAGGGCGCAGCACCGTGCAGTGGCCGCCAAAGCGCGGCCGGTCGCACACTTCCCACAGCTTGCCGGAAACGATGACCGATGCTGCCTTGCCATTGAAGCCGGACTGCCTGAGGTTTTCGACGGGCCGGTCGGTGGTGAAGGTGGCGCCCTGGTAATTGTCGTCCTGGTAGAACGTGGCCTGTGCCATGGCCTGGCCAGCCGCCAACAGCGCCGCAATCGCCAGGGTTGTCTTGAGGAATGATGTCATGTGGGTTTTCCGGTTGGAAATACGGGTGGGGGTCACCAGTCTGGGGTTAATACGTGTTCTGCAGCGAATGGCCGTTTTTCACGGCTTTTTCTGTTCAGCCGAGCAAGCCCACGATGATGTCAACGATCAGGTTGTTTTGCTGCTGCACCAGAACGATGTCGCCGCCAATGCGTGCATACCGGTAGCCGTAGGGCGCCGGAGGCAGGCGACGAAGCACCGGCGGGGCGACCGAGTAAACCGTCACGCCCCGGGGTACCGGCTGGCCGACAGACCAGTTCCGGGCCTGGCCCGGAGGCATGCAGCCGTTGTGCTTTTTGGCCAGGCCGGGCGGGCAATTCCTGCCGTGTCCGTAGTTCTGGCTGTAGTACTGGCGCGCATAGGTGCGCTGCTGGTCATTGAAATACGCACCTGGGCTGATTTCCTGCCGCTGGCGCTGCACGGCATGTTGCTGCTCCTTTTGCGGCTTGACCTTGTGCACCTCGGCATGCTTGCCGTGGCCCTTGTCCTTTTGCTTGTCCCTGCCGTGTTCCTCGTCGCCGTGGTCTTTTGCAAAGCTGGACCCTGCCATGAAAAGCGACGCAATGGCCAGCGCAACGAGGCGATGGGAGTGGGTAAAACGGGTCATTGTGTTGTCCAGGCCGTGGTAAACCTGTTTAACGGCTGCCAGTGCATGAAAGTTGACCCGTCGGAAGGTAAAGAGGAATGTAAAGACCGATGGATAGTCAGCCGGCCGCCAGGCAATGCCGGCGTTCCGGGTCTGCGCACGGGATGAAACACGGACGCGGCCGATGCCCCTGAATGCTTCTGAAAAGAGGAAACAACCGATCGAACGGGCATGGCGCAGACGCCAGCAACGCGCCCCCCCCGATAACGCTGGCAGCGTCCTACAGGGCCGTTGCATGCGGCGGCCTACCATGTCCTGCTGTGTCAAGGAAAATGCCATGCCGACTGCCAAGGTGTCCGCAAACTGTCTGTTTTTCCTGCGCTTCGTGAAGCCGGTGGCATGGACATGCCTTGCCGCATCCGCCTGCTTGAACGCGGTCGCGCAGGGTACAACCGGCGGCGATCTCCCGACGGTCACGATCTCGGCCAAGGCGAACCCCGACCCTGTCGAAAAATCCTACCGGAAAATGATCAGCGCAATGGACCTGTTCGACCAGGAGCGCGGCCTTCGGTCTCCCGACGCGACGCTGCGCTTCAAGCTGCTGCCGCGCCGGCCTGACACCAACATGCAGCGCATCGAGATGGAAGTGGTCGGCTCCACGGTGGATTTCGGGGTGCCGATTGCGCCGGACCAGACCTTCACGCTGGCGCGCAGCCAGAAAGCCTATGACGAAAACGCCCAGGTGTCGCCCAACCGGAGGGCGCAAAGCATGACCTGGCGCAGCCAGATCAAAACGCCCGGTCTGCCGCCCGACACCCGGCGCCTTGGAGACCTCCGGATGGAATGCCGGGTGGGCATGGAAGCCGGCCTGATTTCCAACCCGAGCAACCTCGTGGGCCGGATGGTCAAGGCCGTGCTGGACACGCCGGCCTACTGCGACAGGCAGGTGCCGCTCTACCTGTTCTTTGCCGACCGGCCACTGTTCAGCGTCGCGCTGGTGGCCGGCCCGCGCCGCGAAATTCTGCCCATCGACATGCTCTACGCGGCCGCCAGCGACGATCCCAAGCTGAAGGACGAACTGCCCTATTGCGATTGCGAGGTGTTGGTGGACCGCACCTATGTCTTGCCGCTCGGCGACCGCAGCTGGCCGGACGACACGCGCGTCGAATTTGAATACATGGAGGACGAATGAAGACCGGCGCCATCCAGCCTTGGCTGATGGTCGCGTGCCTGTGGCTGGCCGGTTGCGCCGGGCCGTTCAACGCCTCCGGCACGGCCGGGCTATTTCGCGATCCCGGGCTGTCGATGCAGGCCGCGAGCGGGGCAGTCGTGCTTGGCCAGTCCAGCAAAGACGATGTGCTGGCGGTACTCGGCCCAGCCACCGTGGTGCGGTTCGACAGCGCTTATGAAGTCTGGGTTTACCGCCAGAATCCGCTCAGGAGCGAGGCGGCCAATGCTGAACTCGTCATTTTGTTCGACCCGTCAGGGCGCGTGAAAAAATCGCGCGTTCGCCCCGCTTATGCCCCGCAGGGCGGTTGAACCCGGCCGCTGGCCGGGCAGCTCGGGCGCAAGGGATGCGTCAGGCAAACTCAGCGGGGCTGACAAACAGATTGCTATGTTTTCAATAGCTTTTTATTCAAGCCCAACCTGCGCAAGCGCCTGATTTGATAACCCAACCAGCGCCCGGTCACGTGCCAAACAGCCCATCGCCCGACTGCGGCGGCGCCACACCCAGGTGCCGATACGCCGCCAGCGTGGCGATGCGCCCGCGCGGCGTGCGCTGGATGAAGCCCTGCTGGATCAGGTAGGGCTCGATCATGTCTTCAATCGTGCCGGGCTCCTCACCAATGCTGGCGGCAATGTTGTCCAGCCCGACCGGGCCGCCGTCGAAGCGGTGGATCAGCGCCTCCAGGAACTTGCGGTCCATCAGGTCAAACCCCAGCGGATCAACGTCCAGCATCGCCAGCGCACGGTTGGCAATGTCCAGCGTGATGGTGCCGCTGCCTTTCACATCGGCATAGTCGCGCACCCGGCGCAGCAGCCGGTTGGCAATGCGCGGCGTGCCACGCGAGCGCCGGGCGATTTCAAAACCGCCGGCCTCGTCCATCGGCGCATTGAGCAGGCCGGCGCTGCGCTTAACGATGCGCGCCAGTTCCTCGGGTGTGTAGAACTCCAGCCGGGCGACGATGCCGAAGCGGTCGCGCAGCGGGTTGGTCAGCATGCCGGCGCGCGTGGTGGCGCCGACCAGCGTGAACGGCTGCAAGTCGAGCTTGATGGAACGCGCCGCCGGGCCTTCGCCGATCATGATGTCGATCTGGTAGTCCTCCAGCGCCGGGTAGAGGATTTCCTCGACCACCGGGCTCAGGCGGTGGATTTCGTCGATGAACAGCACATCGTTTTTTTCGAGGTTGGTCAAGAGCGCGGCCAGGTCCTTGGGCTTTTCCAGCACCGGCCCCGAGGTCTGGCGCATGTTCACGCCCAGTTCGTGCGCAATGATGTGCGACAGCGTGGTCTTGCCCAGGCCCGGCGGGCCGAACAGTAGCACATGGTCCAGCGCCTCGCCGCGCTTGTTCGCCGCGCCGATGAAGATTTCCAGTTGCTCGCGGGCCTTGGCCTGTCCGACATAGTCGTCGAACAGCTTGGGCCGCAGCGCGCGCTCGATGGCCTCTTCCTTGGGCGAAGCCGGGGCGCTAGAGAGCATGCGCCGGGCAGGCGGCAGGTCGGCCATGTCGAAGTCGTCGGTTTGGATACTCATGGTTTTTCAGACCTTCAAAATAGGGCCGGGGTAGCTGGCCAGCAGAGCATCGGCCGTGACCAGCGTCAGGTCTTCGCGCATCGCCTGGGCCAGCAGCAAGCGGTCAAACGGGTCTTTGTGCAGATCGGGAAGGTTGCGAACGTCCATGGCGTGCAAGGAAGTGATGCCAAGCTCCTGATAGCCGTTGGCCAGCATGCCGGCTCGCCACTCCTGGACATCAATCGCCAGATCCTTGCGTGGCCGACTCAGCTTGATGTTGATTTCCCAAATGCTGGCGGCGCTGAAATACAGCGTATTCGCCGTATCACGCATCAGCCGGTCTGCTTTTTCAGGCAGGCGCTCTGGAAACAAGGCCGCCCATAACAGCAGGTGGGTGTCGAGCAAAAGCCGCTGGCTCACGGCGTGCCGTCGCCATTGAACAGGTCTTCGATTTCCTTGGCATACATCGTGTCGAAGTCTTCAGGGATTTTCCCCTTGCCCCGCATGAAGCCCAACCGCGCCGGCGTGTGCGGCGTCTCGGGCTCTATCGGCACCACCCGCACCATGGGCTTGCCCGCCTTGGCAATGATGAAGGATTCGCCTTTGGAGGCACGCTCGACGAGGCGCGACAAATGGGTTTTGGCTTCGTGGATGTTGACGGTTTGCATCAAGGGCTCTTGTGGACCAAGTCGGGTTAGTTTAATCAATCCAATGGAAAAATGGATCAAGCTGACCGTGCGGATTTATTTCCCCAGACTCTTCAGCGCCAGCTTGATACCGTCGCTCACGCCCACGTCCTGCGGCAGGGCTTTCAATGCCAGGGCGGCATCCTTGTCGCTGTAGCCCAGCGCGACCAGCGCCTGCAGGATGTCGAGCTGCGCTTCGTTGCTCACGCTGACCTGCGCGCCAATGTCGGCGCCGAGCTTGCCCTTGAGTTCCAGCAGCAAGCGTTCGGCGGTTTTCTTGCCGATGCCCGGCACCTTGATGATGCGGCCGGTCTCTTGCAGGGTCACCGCCTGCGCCAGATCGGCCACGCTCATGCCACTGAGCACGCTGAGCGCCATGCGCGGGCCAATGCCGGTGATCTTGATCAACAGGCGAAACGCGGCGCGTTCGGCGGTGCTGCCAAAGCCGTAAAGCAATTGCGCATCCTCGCGCACGATGAAATGGGTGTGCAGGCTGACCTTCTCGCCCAGCCCCGGCAGGTTGTAGAAGGTGCTCATGGGCACCAGCACTTCGTAGCCGACGCCATGGCAGTCCACCAGGATTTCGGGCGGATTTTTTTCGGCCAGCTGGCCAGTGAGTCTTCCGATCATGGGCAAATCTTAGCAGCCGGCCAGCGGCGCGGATTTAGGCAGACAATCGCCTTTTACCGCCCTGTTTTGACTGCTTTAGGAAACCCTGATCTTGATGCTTCGCCACACTTTCACGCCGCCCAACAACACCCGTATGGCCAACCTGTGCGGGCCCATGGACATCCACATCCGCACCATCGAGGCGGGGCTGCAGGTGACGATTGCGCACCGCTTCGAGCAGTTCAAGATCGACGGCACCAAGCTGCGCGCGACCCAGGCGCTGGAAGTGCTGCAGGCGCTGTATGAAATCGCCCAGCGGCCGATCGAACCGGAAACCGTGCAGCTGATGCTGGCCGGCGACATGGCGCTGAACACGACCGAAGGCGGCATCACGCTGACGACGCGCCGCGCTGATTTGCGCGCGCGCACCGTCAACCAGGGCACGTACCTGGAAAATATTGCCGCGCACGACATCACCTTCGGCATCGGCCCGGCCGGCACTGGCAAGACCTATCTGGCGGTGGCTTGCGCGGTCGATGCGCTGGAACGCAGCACGGTGCAGCGCATTGTCCTGACGCGCCCGGCGGTCGAGGCCGGTGAGCGCCTGGGCTTTTTGCCCGGCGACATGGCGCAAAAGGTCGATCCCTACCTGCGGCCGCTGTACGACGCGCTGCACGAGTTGATGGGTTTCGAGCGCGTGCAAAAGGCCTTCGAGCGCCAGCAGATCGAGATTGCGCCGCTGGCTTTCATGCGCGGGCGCACGCTGAACCATGCCTTCGTGATCCTGGACGAGGCACAGAACACCACGCCCGAGCAGATGAAGATGTTCCTGACGCGCATCGGTTTTGGCAGCAAGGCGGTGGTGACCGGCGATGTGAGCCAGGTCGATTTGCCGCGTACGCAGATGAGCGGGCTGATCGATGCCGAACGCGTGCTCAAACGCGTGCAGGGCATTGCCATCACCCGGCTGACCAGCGCCGACGTGGTGCGGCACCCGCTGGTGGCGCGCATTGTGGACGCCTACGACAAGACGCCGAGCAACCGGGACGATGTCAAGGCGGCGCTTGAAGCGGCAGATGACGCTGTTGATGTGCTGGCGACTCCCATCCGCAAGACGAGCGCCAGGAGCCGAAATGGCTCTTGATTCACTGAGCTTGTCGCTGCAGTTCGGAAAATTCCCCGACGCCGCCCTGCACCGCGCTGCTTTGCCCCGGCACAGCGTCGCCCGCTGGATTCGTCACGCCCTGCAAAGCGATGCCGAAATCACCGTGCGCATTGTCGGCCAGGAAGAAGGCCAGACGCTGAACCGCGATTACCGGGGCAAGGATTACGCGACCAACGTGCTGACCTTCGATTACACGCAGGAGCCGGTCGTCACGGCCGATCTGGTGCTGTGCGCACCAGTGGTAGCGCGAGAAGCGCAAGATAACGGCAAGACCCTGCAGGCGCATTACGCGCACCTGCTGGTGCATGGCACGCTGCACGCGCAAGGCTGGGACCACGAAACCGGCGACGAGGAGGCGCAAAAAATGGAAGCCTGCGAAATCGACATCCTGGCCGGTTTGGGCATCGACAACCCCTACTGCTGACAGTTTTTTGCATCAAATACAGCTTTTGCGCAATCAGGACGGGCGCAAGCAGCTATTTAAACCATAGCAACCACCGGTTCTTCAGGCATCAGGCGCGATGTGCAGCGGAATCGTCACCGGCCCGTCGTTGACCAGGTGCACCTGCATGTCGGCGGCGAACCGGCCGGTTTCGACTTGCGGATGCAGCTTGCGGGCCTGGACCACGAAATAATCGTAAAGCCGCCGCCCGTCTTCGGGAGTTGCCGCGCCGGTGAAGCTCGGCCGGTTGCCCCCCGACACATCCGCCGCCAGCGTGAACTGGCTGACGATCAACAGCCCGCCGCACGCGCCCTGCCCGTCCAGGTCCTGCACGCTGCGGTTCATCTTGCCGGCATCGTCCGAAAAGATGCGCAGCTTGAGAAGCTTGGCCAGCAACTTGTCGGCTTGCGTTTCGCTGTCGCCGCGTTCGGCGCAGACCAGCACCAGCAAACCCCGGCCAATCTGGCCAACGGTTTGGCCATTCACCACGACGCGGGCTTCGGCCGCACGCTGCAGCACGGCTTTCATGAACGCTGCGCCCGGCGCATCAGCTCAGCGTGACCCGCGCAAACTTGCGCTTGCCAACCTGCACCACATAAACTCCGGCCGGCAGTTTCAGCGCCTTGTCGCTGACCACGCTCGAATCGACGCGAACGCCACCGCCGTCAATCAGCCGGCTGGCTTCGCTGCCCGAAGGTGCCAGGCCCGCCGCCTTGAGCAGTGCCCCAATGCCGATCGGAGCGCCTGCCAGCTGCACCTCGGGAATCTCGTCGGGCACGCCGCCCTTGCTGCGGTTGATGAAATCCTGCTCGGCGGCGTCAGCAGCGGCCACTGAATGAAAGCGCGCCGTGATTTCCTTGGCCAGCGCCACCTTGGCATCCTTGGGGTTGCGGCCGCCTTCAACCTCGGTCTTCAGCGCGGCAATGGCGGCTTCGCTTTTGAACGACAGCAGCGTGTACCACTTCCACATCAGCACGTCGGAAATCGACAGCACCTTGGCGAACATGCTGTTGGCGTCCTCGGAAATGCCGATGTAGTTGTGCTTGCTTTTCGACATCTTCTCGATGCCGTCCAGGCCTTCGAGCAGCGGCATGGTCAGGATGCACTGTGGCTCCTGGCCGTATTCCTGCTGCAGGTGCCGCCCCATCAGCAAATTGAACTTCTGGTCGGTGCCGCCAAGTTCCAGGTCACTTTTGAGCGCCACCGAGTCATAACCCTGCAGCAGCGGGTACAAAAACTCATGCACGCTGATCGGCGTTCCGGCATGGAAGCGGTCATGAAAGTCGTTGCGCTCCATCATGCGCGCCACGTTGTAGCGCGATGCCAGTTGGATCATGCCGCGCGCACCCAGCGGGTCGCACCATTCGCTGTTGTAGCGAATCTCGGTTTTGGCCGGGTCCAGCACCAGGCTGGCCTGGCGGTAGTAGGTTTCGGCATTCAGCTTGATCTGCTCGGCTGTCAGCGGCGGGCGGGTGCTGTTGCGCCCCGACGGGTCGCCAATCAGCGTGGTGAAGTCGCCAATCAGGAAAATCACGGTGTGGCCCAGGTCCTGCAACTGGCGCATCTTGTTCAGCACCACGGTGTGACCAATGTGGATGTCGGGTGCGGTCGGGTCCAGCCCGAGCTTGATGCGCAACGGCACGCCGGTGGCTTCGCTGCGGACCAGCTTGCGCGTCCATTCGTCCTGCGGAATCAGCTCTTCGCAGCCCCGCAGGGAGACTGCCAGCGCCGACTTGACATGCTCAGACAGGGGGTTATTTGTAACAAGCTCTTGATTCATAAGGGTTTTTCCAGGGGCTGCCGGATGTCTGACAGATATAATTCCGACTTTCCTACATCGGGCCGCCATTTTAAAGGCGCTACTGATCGCTGGCGAGGAAGCCAAAATTTTCGAGTTCAATGCCCCCTCGCGCTGGCAAAACGCCTGGACACGGCATCGATCGACCTGTCATCACTGTCCGGCCGCTCCTGAGAGCCCGGTGCACTCTAGTTGGGATTTACGTTTTGCGCCTGCCCGTCGCCTCTCATGTTCCGCTGACCCTTTCCCGCATATTGACCGCTGTAGGCGAAAGCCTGCGCCGCCACCCCCGGCGCATCACCGGCAGCCTGGCCATGCTGCTGCTGGGAACCGGCGTGACGGCTTTCGGTGTTGCGCCGCTGGCGCCTGATGCCGCCGACCTGCCGGTCCGCCAGGTGCTCGAAGCCATTCAGCCGCTGGCGCCCGCGTCAGCTCAAGCCCAGACCGAAGCGCTCGCCGACTTCAGCTTCAGCTTGTTCCGTACCGAGGCCACACGCAGCAGCGACACGGCGGCTTCGCTGCTCAGGCGGCTCAACCTTGATGACGCACCAGCCGATGCTTTTCTGCGGAGTGACCCCAATGCGCAACTGGTTCTGGCCGGTCAGCCGGGCAAGAATGTAACAGTTGAAGCCAATGACAGCCAGCAGTTGCTCAAGCTCAGCATGCGCTGGCCGAGCGACGACGAACAGATGTTCCAGCGCCTGGTGATCGAGCGCAGCAGCGCAGGCTTTACATCGCGCATCGAGACTGCGCCCTACACCCGCTCGGCCCAGCTGGCCAGCGCCGCCATCCAGTCCACGCTGTTTGCCGCCATCGACGATGCACGCATCCCCGACGGGGTCGGCGTGCAGATCGCAGAAATCTTCTCGGCCGACATTGACTTTCGCCGCTCGCTGCGCAAAGGCGACCGCTTCAACGTGGTGTACGAAACCCTGGAAGCCGATGGCGAAACCATGCGCGTCGGCCGCGTGCTGTCGGCCGAGTTTGTCAACGGCGGCAAGACATTCCAGGCGATGTGGTTCCAGCCGCCGGGCATTGACACCGCCGGCGTGCCCCTCAAGGGCGGCTACTACACGCTGGACGGCCAGAGCCTGCGCCGCTCCTTCCTGAGTTCCCCGGTCGAGTTCTCGCGCATCAGCAGCGGCTTCTCGATGCGCTTTCATCCGGTGCTGCAAACCTGGCGAGCCCACAACGGCACCGACTTTGCCGCCACCACCGGCACACCGGCCCGCACCGTCGGAGATGGCGTGGTCGAGTTCGCCGGTGTGCAGAACGGTTTTGGCAACGTGGTCTTCGTCAAGCACCGCAACAACATGGAAACCGTCTACGCCCACCTGAGCAAGATCAATGTACAGGCCGGCCAGACCGTGACGCAGGGCCAGACCATCGGCCTGGTCGGCGCCACCGGCTGGGCCACCGGGCCGCACCTGCATTTCGAGGTGCGCATCAACGGCGTTCAGCAGGACCCGATGACGATTGCCCGGCAAAGCGACGTGGTTCCGGTGCCCGCCGCCGCCCTGCCCCAGTTCAGGCAGCTGGCCAATGGTTTTCGCAACCAGTTGCAGGCCGCTGCCACCATCGACCAGACGCGCGCCGAATAAGCCGGAACAGGCGGCGACTGCGGCAAAATCGCTGCATGCACGACTATTTCATCGGCCTGATGTCAGGCACCTCTCTTGACGGCGCCGATGGCGTGATGGTCGATTTTTCCGGTGACAGACTGCGCGTCGTCGCCAGTGCCAGCGAACCGTTTGCCGGCAGCTTCCGGGCCGAACTGCTGGCGCTCAATGCGCCTTCCCACAATGAACTGCATCGCGCTGCACTGGCAGGCAGCGAACTGGCGGTGGTGTATGCACGGGTGGTTGCCGCCCTGATGCATCAGGCGCAAGCGCAGGGAATTTACGCCGTCCATGTCCAGGCAATAGGCGCGCATGGGCAGACCGTCAGGCATCAGCCGCAGCGAACTTCCAATGCGCCCTCGGGCGTGGGCTACACACTCCAGCTCAACCACCCCGCCCTGTTGGCCGAGCTGAGCGGGATCGATGTGGTGGCGGATTTCCGCAGCCGCGATGTCGCCGCAGGCGGCCAGGGTGCGCCCTTGGTACCGGCTTTTCACCAAGGCATTTTTGGCAACGGCGATGACAGCGTGGCGGTGCTGAACCTGGGCGGCATTTCGAATCTCAGCGTGCTGCCGCCCTCAGGCGCCACATGGCCTGTGGTCGGCTTTGACTGCGGGCCGGGCAATGCCCTGATGGACGCCTGGTGCCTTCGGCACACCGGCCAGCCGTTTGACGCAGGCGGCGCCTGGGCCAAAAGCGGCCGGCTGATTCCGGCGCTGCTGGGCCGCCTGCTCGACGAGCCCTACTTTGGGCAGCCTATTCCCAAGAGTACGGGGCGCGATCTTTTCAGCCTGGCGTGGCTGGCTGAAAAGATCCAGCCCTTTGCCGGTGAACGCCCCGAGGATATTCAGAATACATTGACCGAATTGACGGTTTGTGCATGTACTGCCGGCGTAAGCAGCTATGGAAAAAAGAGCAGTGAGTTGATTGTCTGCGGCGGCGGCGCTTTCAATCTGCATCTGCTTGAGCGCCTGCAGACGGCATTGCCCTGGCTGCGCGTCAGCACTTCGGATGCGCACGGCCTGGGACCGCTGCAGGTCGAGGCGGCCGCGTTTGCCTGGCTGGCCCGCCAGATGCTCAGGCGCCAGCCGGGCAACCTGCCCGGCGTGACCGGCGCGGCCGGTGCGCGCGTGCTGGGGGCGCTGTATCCGGCCTGAACAGGCTTCGGGTCATGGGAGAAAATTTTCCTGGAATTGAAAAAGCCGCCCTGAAGGCGGCTTGTGCGAAAAGGCAACGTGAACGGCCCTTACATCACCCGCTCAGACCGAGAAGCTCGATCCGCAACCGCACGAACTGCTGGCGTTCGGATTCTTGATCACGAACTGTGCGCCTTCCAGATCGTCCTTGTAGTCGATTTCCGCACCGACCAGGTACTGGTAGCTCATGGCGTCGATCAACAGCGATACGCCATTTTTCGTCATGGTGGTGTCGTCGTCATTGGTGATTTCATCGAAGGTGAAACCGTACTGGAACCCGGAACAGCCGCCGCCCTGCACGAAGACGCGCAACTTCAGGTCGGGGTTTCCTTCCTCGGCAATCAGTTCGGCCACCTTGGAGGCCGCGCTGTCGGTGAACACGAAGGGGGAAGGCATTTCGGTCTGGATATTTTCGGCAACTGCACTCATGGGGAACTCCGTTGATCAATAGGCAATAGGGGGAAATAGTACAGTAAATCGATCAACCATACCGGCTGCGCGCCTTAACACACAACGCAACGCCCAATGAAAAAAGCCGCCCGGCGAACCAGGCGGCTTTTTGCGAAGCAGGGAAAGCGGAATTAACGCTTGCTGAACTGCTTGCGGCGGCGGGCTGAGCGGAAACCGACCTTTTTACGTTCGACTTCACGGGCATCGCGGGTCACGAAACCGGCCTGGCTCAACGCTGGCTTGAGCGTTGCGTCATAGTCGATCAGGGCGCGGGTGATGCCGTGGCGCACAGCGCCGGCCTGGCCGGACTCGCCGCCGCCGTGGACGTTGATCATGATGTCAAACGTCTCGACGTGGTTCGTCAGGAACAGGGGCTGGCGGCAGATCATGATGGAGGTCTGGCGACCGAAGAACACCTGGATGTCCTTGTCGTTGACCGTGATCTTGCCGGTGCCTTTTTTCAAGAACACGCGGGCAACGCTGGATTTGCGACGGCCGGTGCCGTTGTTCCATTCACCGATCATTTGGCGACTCCTGCGATTTCCAGCACTTTAGGCTGTTGGGCGGTATGCGGATGCTCTGCACCGCCGTACACCTTGAGTTTCTTGATCATGGCGTAACCGAGCGGGCCTTTGGGCAGCATGCCCTTGACGGCTTTTTCCAGGGCACGGCCCGGGAACTTGGTTTGCATGTCGCGGAAATTGGTGGCAGTGATGCCGCCTGGATAACCGGAATGGCGGTAGTAAATCTTGTCGGTCGACTTGGCACCGGTCACGCGCAGCTGGGCTGCGTTGATGATGATGATGAAATCACCGGTGTCGATGTGAGGCGTGTAAATGGCCTTGTGTTTGCCGCGCAAACGGAGAGCAACTTCGCTGGCTACTCGTCCGAGGACCTTGTCGGTCGCGTCAATCACAAACCACTCGTGCGTCACATCAGCGGGTTTGGCGCTGAAGGTTTTCATGAGTTTTCTTTTCGGAAAAAAGGGTTTGTCGGGTTCTTTTCCACGGTCGGCGTTCCTCTGATGAGAACCTCTTAGGTGGTCATTTGCCTGCAGGCGTTCTCTGGACAAGTCCAGAAAAAATCTTCAAGCAACCCTGCCGCGGAACCACATGTGCGCTGCAGAGCCTGCGATTATATGAAGAATCAAGCGCTGGCGTCAATTTTTGAGGGTCTTCGCGTGCGAGAAGGTACGATAGAGGGATGTTTTCCTACCGCCACGCCTTCCATGCAGGCAACCATGCCGACGTTCTCAAGCACACCACCTTGGTTGCGTTGATGAAGTACCTGACCCAGAAAGACACGGCATTGACCGTGATCGACACCCACGCCGGCGCCGGACTGTACCGCCTCGACGGCGACTACACCGAGACCAGCGGCGAAGCCAGCGAAGGTATCTTCAAGCTGATTTTGGCATCAAAATCCGCTCCAGCGCAAGCAGGACGTTCCAGTACAGCTACCAAAAAAATAGCAAATGACACCAAGCCCGCGCCTGCCGCGGCCGATGCCGCCTCGCCTCCAGCTGGCAGCTACGCCTGGGCGCCGGCTTTGCTGGATTACCTGGAACTGCTGCGCAGCCTGAACCCGCATTTTGCCCAGACCGGCGATCCGGCGCATCTGAAAATTTACCCGGGCTCGCCCTTCATCGAACAAAAATTCCTGAGCGGGCGTGACAAGCTCAAGTTGTTCGAGCTGCACCCGACCGATTTCAAGTCGCTTTCCGGCAACATCGAGCAGCTCGGCGTTGGCCGCCAGGTGGCGGTGGCACGCGAAGACGGCTTTGAGGCGCTGAAGACCTTTTTGCCGCCACCGGCCCGGCGCGCCATGGTGCTGTGCGACCCGAGCTATGAAATGAAGAGCGACTATGCGCGCGTGGCCGCCTGCATGGCGGACGCCGTCAAGCGCTTTGCCACCGGCACCTACGTGGTCTGGTACCCGATCATTCCGCGCCCCGAAGCCCACGACCTGCCGCGCAAGCTGAAAACCCTGGCAGTCAAGGCGCACCGCAGCTGGCTGCATGCCACGCTGACGGTCAAGTCGAGCAAGCTGACGCTAGATCCCGAAGGCGAGGTGGTCCGCCCCGGCCTGCCTGCCAGCGGCATGTTCATCATCAACCCGCCGCACACGCTGAAGGCCGACCTGAACGCCGCGCTGCCGCAAATGGTCGCCCTGCTCGGCCAGGACCGCAACGCCGGTTTCACCCTGGAACACGGCGGCTGAGCCCCAGCAACAAACGACACGTCCTCAGCCCGAGGGCTACGCGCACATCGGCAACGAGCCTTGAAACCGGTTTTGCCAAGCTGCATTTGCAACCCCTCCTCGGGGGGCCAAGAAATCACAAATAGAACGCGATCGTAGGCGCGCTCCTCCTAACCAGCAGGGGCCACGGAACCGGCTTTGCCGGGCCGTAGGCGCAGCGGCCCCCTAGGGGGGGCAGGAAGCCACACGCAGTGGGCGACCGTGGGGGCCTAATATTTCAGCGCGGTGCTCTTGCCCCAAAACACGCGGTAGGCAAACACCGTGTAGCCAATGATCATCGGCAACACGACGGCGGCGCCGACCAAAATGATGCCCATGGATTCCGGTGCAATGGCGGCTTGCCAGATGGTGATCCGGTCGATCACGAGCCATGGAAACAGGCTGTAGGCCAGGCCATAGAACGCCAGCACAAACACCCCGATGGTCGCGCCGAAGGGCACCCAGGCGCCGTATTCATTGCCCTGTGCCAGCCGCGTGGGCAGGCGCTGCAGGCTGCGGTAGATCACCCAGAACAGCACGGCGGTGGCGGCAGGAATCGGCAGCAGCAGCACGATGTTGGGAAAGCCAAACCACTTGTCAAAGATGTTTTGGCTTACCAGCGGCGTGGCGACCGAAATTGCGGCAATGCCCGTCATGGTGAAGAACAGGCTGGCCCGCCCCCATCGCACCGCCTGCAACTGCAGGTCGCCTTCGGACTTGATGATCAGCCAGCCGGCACCCAGCAGGCAGTAGGCCGACACCAGCGCCGCGCCAATCACCGCATTGAAGGCGATGACCCAGCCGCCTGAGTCAAAGCCGGTGATCAGCGAGCCAAGCATGTAGCCCTGGCTCCAGCTGGCCAGCACCGAGCCGGCAAAAAAAGCGCGGTTCCAGAGCGGCTTGAGCGCAGCGCGCGCCTTGACGCGAAAGTCGAATGCCACACCGCGCAGCGTCAGGCCGATCAGCATCATCGCCACCGGCAGGTAGAGCGAACCCAGGATCACCCCGTGCGCCATCGGAAACACCGTCAGCAAGATGCCCACGCCCAGCACCAGCCAGGTCTCGTTGGCGTCCCAGAAGGGGCCGATGCTGGCAATCATGCTGTCCTTGTGGTCTTCGCTGGCGCGGTTCATCAGCACGCCGACGCCGAGGTCGTAGCCGTCGAGCACCACATAGGCCAGCATCGCCAGGCCCATCACCACCAGGAACACCATCGGCATCCAGCCGGCGGCCTGCGTCAGGTCGGGAGCAAGGTCAAGCATGAGAGGCTCCTGCGGGTTTGACTTTCCGGGCGGCGCTTGGGTCCGGGTAGTTCACCGGATTGAGCGTGTCTTCCATGCCGGCCTCGAAGGGCTTGTCGGCATGCGTGCGGTGGCGCGCCAGGTAAAACACCACCGAGACATAGGCTGTGATCAGCGCGGCATACAAGGCCAGGTACAGGAAAAGCGTCAGCGCGATCTTGGGCGCCACCACCTGCGAGGCCGCGTCGGCGGCGGTCAGCACGCCCGACACCAGCCAGGGCTGGCGGCCGATTTCTGTGGTGTACCAGCCGGCAATCAAGGCCACCCAGCCGGCAAAGGTCATGGCCACCAGTGCCCTCGCCTGCCAGGTTTTCAACTCGCGTGCAGGAGGAAGTATGGTGCCGCTGGCAAGCCCTTCCCCCCCAGTCAGGGCCGCGGAACCGGCTTCGCCGGGCCGCAGGCGCAGCGCCCCCTCGGGGGGCAGCGCAGTACGCGAAGCGACTAGCATGGGGGCTTGCTTCTTCCAGGGCGCCAGTTGCAGCACACTCGACCAGCTGACGGCCAGCATCAGCAGGCCCATGCCGACCATGATGCGAAACGCCCAGAACACCGGGGCGACGGGCGGATGTTTGCCCTCGAATTCGTTCAACCCCTTGACCTCGCCGTCCAGGCTGTGCGTCAGGTAGAGCGACGCCAGCTTGGGAATGGCAATTTCATAGCGGTTCGTCCGGGTTTTCTCGTCCGGCAGCGCAAACAGCACGGCCGGCACGCCTTTCTGGGTTTCCCAGATGCCTTCCATGGCGGCCAGCTTGGCCGGCTGGTGCTCCAGCGTGTTCAGGCCGTGAAAGTCGCCCGCCACGATCTGCAGCGGAATCAGGAAGGCGGCCAGGTAGATGCCGGTCTTCAGGCTGGCCATCACGTCGGCGGCACGGTCCTGGCGCAGCCAGCGGTAGGCGGAAATGCCGGCCACCAGAAAGGCCACCGTGAGGCCCGACGCCAGCATCATGTGCGTGAAGCGGTAGGGAAACGACGGGTTGAAGATCACTTCGAGCCAGCTGGTCACATGCGCCTGGCCGTTGATCATTTCAAAGCCGGCCGGCGTGTGCATCCATGAATTGAGCGCCAGTATCCAGAAGGCCGACAGCGTGGTGCCGCCGGCCACCAGCAGCGTGGCAATGGTGTGCATCCGTTCACTGACGCGGGACCGGCCGAACAGCATCACGCCGAGCATGGTGGCTTCCAGGAAGAACGCCGTCATCACTTCGTAGGCCAGCAAAGGACCGGCCACATTGCCGACGGTTTCCATGAAACCCGGCCAGTTGGTGCCGAACTGGAAACTCATGGTGATGCCGCTGACCACGCCCAGCGCGAAGGTCAGCGCAAAAATCTTCACCCAGAACTGGTAGGCGTCCATCCAGTGTTGCTGGCCGGTTTTGACAAAGCGCAGCTTGAAAAACAGCAGCACCCAGGCCAGCGAGATGCTGATCGTCGGGAACAAAATGTGAAAGGTCATGTTGGCCGCGAACTGAATACGGGCCAAGACAACGGGGTCAAGTCCATCCATGATCAACTCCTGTCGTTATCAGAAAAAGCAACCGCCGCCTTCAGTGCCAACTCCGGTGTCGGCGCTGAAATTGGCAAAATACGACCCCTGAATCCGGCTTTGACAGTACTCGCTACTTTGTCCTTGGCTTCCAGCAGCTTTTGCACTTTCGCACCCATCTTCATGAGGCTGACCAGCGTCGCCGAATCCATCTTCTGCACGTCAAGCAGCCAGCCGGTCATCAGTTCGACCAGGTCGTGCATCTGCTTCATGCGCGCCTGGGCATGGATGTCGTCCTCGCCGCTGGGCTGCTCCATCAGCGCATCGCGCAACATGGACAGCGTCGGGTCGATCTCACGCTTGCGCCGCTCTTCTGCCAGCGTGCGGAAAATGGCCCACACGTCTTCGGGCGCCTGGAAGTATTCGCGCCGGTCGCCCGGCAGGTGCTGCAACCGGACCAGGTTCCAGGACTGGAGCTCCTTCAACCCCATGCTGACGTTGGAGCGCGAAAACGACAGCGCGTCGCCGATGTCGTCAGCATTCAGTGCCCGGGGCGAGACATACAGCAAGGCATAGATCTGCCCCACGGTGCGGTTGATGCCCCAGCGACTGCCCATCTCACCGAAATGCAGGACAAAACGCTGGGTCAAGGGAGCAAGGTTCATGGTACGCAATCTACTGAAGTTTCAGGAATTACTGAAATTTTAGTAAACACGCAAGCGATGCGCTGGCAGTTTTGTTTGACCTTGCGCGAAAACGGATAAGCAGGCAACACCGGCTGCGCCAAGCCCAACCATGCAGGGGTTGGTGGACGCCGGACGGCTGACTCCCTTTCCAGATCAATCCGGTATCCCGTTGCTTCACTTGGCGCGTGCTGCAGCACTTTCTCCGGCTTCGCGCCTACTCTCGGCTGGGTTTGTCAACCGAATGAAGCGGCAGAAAGACTAGTGGCGGTAGGGGTCGGCAGGCTTGCGTGCAGCGTGGCGCGGCGCGCTTTTCTTGCGTGAACGCGAAGGTGTGGTGTCGCCGGGACTGTTGGCGACGTTCAGCGACACCTCGGCAATGCCAGCGCCCACCAGCCCCAGCGCCTCGGCAGCGGCCTGGCTCACGTCAATCACCCGACCCGGGGAAAACGGTCCCCGGTCGTTGATGCGCACATCGACCTCGCGGCCCAGCGCCAGGCTGCGCACCCGCACGATGGTGCCGAAAGGCAGCGTCTTGTGCGCCGCCGTCAGCGCATATTTGTCGTAGTTTTCGCCGCTGGCGGTGCGGCGGCCATGGAACCGCGCGCCATACCACGAAGCGTGGCCGCGCTCGAGTTCGCGGGCGTCTTCGCCGGTGAACTGGTATTTTTCATCCACCGGCATGTCTGGCATCGCTGGCGTTTCAGCCTCGACGGCAGGCACGGCGGACTCGATTTGCCGGCGAAAGCGCCTGGCAATGAAATCCGTCAGGCGTGACGGCCGCGGCGTTTCGGCGACAGGCGCCAATGAAGGCGTTGCAGGCGTCGACGCCGTGGACGCCGTAGGAGATAAAACCAGTGCCGTGTCAGCCGGCACTGGCGGTTCAGGTGGCGTGACGCAGCCAGCCAGCAGTGCAAGACAACCTGCCGCCAGCCAGCACTTGACGGCAGCCTGGAAAGCGAAGACCTGCCCCGCCATCAGGCCGGCGTCAACCGGCGAATGATCTCGGACGTCGCTGCCGCCTGGTTCATCGTATAAAAATGAATGCCCGGCACACCCGCCGTGCGCAACTGGTCGCACAGGTCGGTCATCACGTCCAGGCCAAAGCTCCTGATCGACGCCGTGTCGTCGCCAAAGCCCTGGAGCCGCAGGCGGATCCAGCGCGGAATTTCGGCCCCGCAGGCGTCCGAAAAGCGCATCAGCTGGGCCCCATTGGTGATCGGCATGATGCCCGGCACCACCGGCACGTCGGCGCCCAGGCGCTGCACGTCGTCGACAAAGCGGAAATAGGCGTCGGCGTTGAAAAAATACTGGGTGATCGCCGAATCGGCGCCGGCCCTGACCTTGGCCGCAAAGGCCTGCAGGTCGGCGTCGGCGGATTTGGCCTGCGGATGGATTTCCGGGTAGGCGGCCACCTCGATGTGAAAGGCATCGCCAGTCTCACGCCGGATGAAGGCCACCAGGTCGCTGGCGTAATGGAACTCGCCGCCCGCGCCATAGCCACTGGGCAGGTCGCCGCGCAAGGCTACCAGCCGCTTGACGCCCATGGCTCGCAAGGCAGCCAGCTGTTCGCGAACTGTCGCCTGGGTGGCGCCCACGCACGAGAAGTGGCAAGCGGCGGCCTCGCCCTCGTCAAGAATAGCCTTGACGGTGCTGAAGGTGCCCTCTTGCGTCGAGCCGCCGGCGCCAAACGTGACCGAGCAAAACTCGGGCTGGCAGGCGTACAGCGCCTGGCGCGTCAGGCACAGTTTGCCGACGCCCTCGGGGGTCTTGGGCGGGAAAAATTCAAAACTGACCGGAATGTTCATTGCGGGCTTTCTAGTCGCTGGTGGCGTTGTCGTCGGCTTTCTTGCCGCGCCGCTTGGCCGGGCCATGCTGGCCGGCATGCGCGGCCTCGGCCGCCTCGGAGTCTTCGTGCGGCTCGCGGGAGGCGCGCATTTCGCTGCGCGACACGCGCTTGGCAACTTGTCGTTTTGGCGCGGCGGCCAGTGGCTGGTCTTCGCCTTCTACTTCGTGGCCCTTCTGGGCATGGATGAAGAATTCGCGGTTGCCGTCGCCGCCGGCAATCGGCGACGCCAGCCAGCCCTTGACCTCCAGCCCCAAAGCGGCACAGGCATCGCGCAGGCGCTTTTCCACAAACTCGAAATGCACCGCGTCGCGCACGATGCCGCCCTTGCCGATCTGGCCGGGCTGCAGCTCGAACTGCGGCTTGACCAGCATCAACAGCTGGCCGTCGGCCTTGAGCAGGCGCGCCACGGCGGGCAGCACCAGCGTCAGCGAGATAAAGGACAGGTCGCCTGTCAGGAAGTCGAACACCGGATCGAACCCGTCCATGTCCTGGTCGCTGTAGCCGTCTTCCTCGACATCGGCAAACGCATCGTCACCCAGGCTGCGGCCATGCAAGGCGCGGCGGTAATGCTCGCTCAGTTCGTCGGCTGTCAGCGACCGCGCATTCACCCCCTCGATGCAGACCACGCGCTCGTCGCTGCGCAGGCTGTCGTGCAACTGACCATGGCCGACATCGACACCCACGACCTGCGCAGCGCCGTGCTGCAGCAGGCAGTCGGTGAAGCCGCCGGTGGACTGTCCGATGTCGAGGCAGCGCAGGCCACTCACCTTCAGGCCGGTAGCCTTCAGTGCACCTTCAAGCTTGAGGCCGCCGCGCGAGATGTATTTCGCTTCGGTGGTGTCAAGCAGTTGCAGTTCGGCAGCGGCGGGAATCTCGTCGCCGTTCTTGGCGATTTTTTTCCACGCCACCGCCTCGTCAACCCGCCAGTGCACGCCAGAGGCAATCAGGCGCTGGGCCTGGGAACGGGTGGTGGCATGGCCGTGTTCGACAAGAAATAGATCAGCGCGCATAGGTTCGGGCAACGTCAAGGTTGCGTGCAGGGAAATGAAACTATCATCTTGATAGCTGACAACGCATGCACAGCATGCGCCGGAGGCCAATATGGCTTAAAAACCCCCCGCACCGTGATGCAGGGGACGCCAACCACTTCAATAGCGGTAGGTGTTGGCTTTGTACGGGCCGGCTTTGGACACGCCAATGTACGCGGCCTGCTCGTCGCTCAGTTCGGACAGCATGGCGCCGACCTTTTTCAGGTGCAGGCGGGCGACTTTTTCGTCAAGGTGCTTTGGCAACACATAGACCTTGCCGGCGTCGTATTCAGCCTGTTTGGTGAACAGCTCGATCTGGGCAATCGTCTGGTTGGCAAAGCTCGACGACATCACGAAGCTCGGGTGGCCGGTGCCGCAGCCCAGGTTCACGAGGCGGCCCTTGGCCAGCAGGATGATGCGCTTGCCGTCCGGGAAGATCACATGGTCCACCTGCGGCTTGATTTCTTCCCAGGTGCATTTTTCCAGCGCCACCACGTCGATTTCGTTGTCGAAATGGCCGATGTTGCAAACGATGGCCTGGTCTTTCATGGCCGCCATGTGGTCATAGGTGATGACGTTCTTGTTGCCGGTGGCGGAGACGAAGATGTCGCACTTGTCGGCGGCGTATTCCATGGTCACGACCTTGTAGCCCTCCATGGCGGCTTGCAGCGCGTTGATCGGGTCGATCTCGGTCACCCAGACCTGGGCGCTCAGCGCGCGCAGCGCTTGGGCCGAGCCCTTGCCCACGTCGCCGTAGCCGGCAACCACGGCAACCTTGCCGGCGATCATCACGTCGGTGGCGCGCTTGATGGCATCGACCAGCGACTCGCGGCAGCCGTAGAGGTTGTCGAACTTGGACTTGGTGACCGAATCGTTCACATTGATGGCGCGAAACGCCAGCGTGCCCTTGACCGACATTTCATTCAGGCGCAGCACGCCGGTGGTGGTTTCCTCGGTCACGCCGATGATGTTTTTCAGGCGGCGGCTGTACCAGGTCGGGTCTTTTGCCAGCTTGGCCTTGATGGCGGCGAACAGACAGATTTCCTCTTCGCTGCCGGGCCGGGAGATCACGCTGGCATCGGTTTCAGCCTGGGCGCCCAGGTGCATCAGCAGCGTCGCATCGCCGCCGTCGTCCAGGATCATGTTCGGGCCTTCTTCCGGCGTGCCTTTGTGGCCAGTGAACTCGAAAATGCGGTGCGTGTAGTCCCAGTAATCGGCCAGGGTTTCGCCCTTGATGGCGAACACTGGCGTGCCTTCGGCGGCAATCGCGGCGGCGGCATGGTCCTGCGTCGAGAAAATGTTGCACGATGCCCAGCGCACTTCGGCGCCCAGCGCCTGCAGCGTTTCGATCAGCACGCCGGTCTGGATCGTCATGTGCAGCGAGCCGGTGATGCGTGCGCCTTTGAGCGGCTGGGCAGCGGCAAATTCCTGGCGAATCGCCATCAGGCCGGGCATTTCGGTCTCGGCAATCTTCAGTTCCTTGCGTCCCCACGCGGCCAGGGTCAAGTCGGCGATGATGTGGTCGGTATTCAGGATGGTCTTCAAAACGGCGTTCATTTGGGTCTCTCCAAAATCAGGGTCAAGCGGGCAAAATAGCCACGACCGCAGGGCTTGTGAAGGAAAGTGTGGAATTCACTCACCCGGCATCAAGGCACATGCGGGTGAGCGTGGTTGCAAGAAAAAGTCCTGAGCCTAGACCACATGCCGTGGGTTGCAACGCTCCTCAGGAGAGGGTGCATTGTACAGAACACGTCAAACCAGGCCGCGCATCCCGACAAAAGCCTGCATGCCAAAATGAACCGATGCAAGCACTTGAACACTGGCCAATGGACCGTCGCAGCCGAATCACCGGCGTTTTCACCGACATTGACGACACCCTGACCACCGAAGGCGCCATCACGCCCGACGCGCTGGCTGCACTGACCGCCCTGAAAAGCGCCGGCCTTGACGTCATGGCCATCACCGGCCGGCCAGTGGGCTGGAGCGAACCCTTTGCGCTGGCCTGGCCGGTCGATGCCATCGTGGCCGAGAACGGCGCCGTGGCCTTGGTTAACAATAAAAAAGGCATTTTCCGCACGGCTGGCGGGCGCCAGGCGCTATCAAAAATATACCAATCGGATGCATCAACCCGCGCGGCCAACCTGGCGCGCCTGCAGGCGGTGCTGGCGCGCATCGAGCGCGAACTGCCGGATGCCCGCCGCGCCACCGACTCGCCCGGGCGGGAAACCGACATCGCCATCGACCACAGCGAATTCGAGCACCTGGACATGGCGCAGGTTGCCGATGTGGTGCGCATCATGCGCAGCGAAGGCTTGAATGCCACCGTCAGCTCGATCCACATCAACGGCTGGCTGGGCGACCACGACAAGCTGCAGGGCGCGGGCTGGATCGTTCGCGAGTTGCTGGGACGCGACCTGGAAGCCGAAAGGGACCGCTGGGTTTACGTCGGCGACTCGACCAACGACCAGCGGATGTTCGAGGCCTTCGGCAACAGCATCGGCGTGGCCAATGTGCGGCGCTTTGAGGCGCAGCTCAGCCACCTGCCGCGCTACATCACCCGGGGCGAGCGCGGCGCCGGCTTTGCCGAAGTGGCGGCGGCCGTGCTGGCAGCCCGTACCGCTTGAAGCGGTAGCGGACCGCGTCAGGACGGCTTGCCCAGCCCCAGCTTTTCGACCAGCGCCTTTTCCTTCAGGAAGGTTTCCTGCGCAAACTTGCTGTAGTCGGCCGTGCCCATGTAGTTGGGCTGCATGTCGTAGCGGCCCAGCGCCGTCACGTAGCTGGGTTCTTCCATGGCTTTCTTGAACGCATCGTGCAGCCGCCTGACCACCTCGGGCGGCGTGTTCTTGGGCGCGCCAATGCCGAAGGGCGAGTTCTGCACAATGTCGTAGCCCAGTTCCTTGAGCGTCGGCGCATTCGGAAACTTGTCCAGCCGCTTGTCGCCCCAGGTGTTGAGCACCCGCAGCTTGCCGGCCTCGACCTGCGGCGCAAAGCCGGTGCTGTCGGCCGCCGCCATCAGCTGGCCGCTGAGCACCGCCAGCATGAGGTCGGCGCTGCCCTTGTAGGGAATGTGCTGCAGTTCGATGCCGGCCTTTTGCGCGATCAGCTCGGTGGTCAGGTGCGGACTGGTCAGCGTGCCGGTCGAGCCGTAGGTCAGCTTGCCCGGATTGGCCTTGGCATAGGCGACCAAGTCGGCCCAGGTCTTGAACGGCGAGTCGGCCGGCACGACGATGCCAAAGGCATAGCCGGTGATGTTGAGCACATAGCTGATGTCCTTGACCGGGTCCCAGTTGATCTTGGTGGTGTAGGGCAGGCGGAACACGCCCAGCGGAATCTGCGCGAGCGTGTAGCCGTCGGCTGGCGCGGTCTGCAGCTGCTGCGCCGGCAGCGTGCCGCCGGCACCGGGCTTGTTGTCGATGATGACCGGCTGGCCGAGGATTTTCGACGCGTTTTCGGCCAGCGAGCGCATGGTGATGTCGGTCGGCCCACCGGCTGGAAAGGCAACGATGAGCTTGATCGGCCGGACCGGAAAGCCCTGGGCCTGGGCGAAGGCGGCGCCCAGCGAACCCAGCGCGGGAACGGCCAGGACGGCAGCGGATTGGAGTAGTTGGCGGCGTTGCATGTAAGCGTCTCCTTAAAAGTCTGGCGGTTGGCGAAACCCTGATGATGCGTCACCTTGGCTCCAACCACATCAGGGCAACACCTGAAGCGCTGTCACCTGCGCGTCAGCTGGTTTTACAAGCCTTTCAGGGCTTTTGCGCAATGGGCGCAGGTGTAAGCAGCTATTTTGTTGATAGCGCCTGATCGTTCGTGGTCGGCAGCCCTGCCGCCACGTCCCGGAACGCTGCCAGCGCCGCTTCCAGGTGGTCGATGATTTTTTGCTGCAGCACATCGGGTGGCGGCAGGTCGTCGAGGTTGTCCAGCGTGTCGCCCTTGAGCCAGAAAATGTCCAGACTGGCATTGTCCCTTGCCACCAGTTCGGCATACGAATAGCGTTTGAATCGTTCGGTCTCAGTGCGCTGGTGGCGGTTTGCCGTGCGATAGCCGGTGATGAAATCCTGCAAGTCTTCAACTTTCAGCGTGCGGGTTTTCAGCGTGAAATGCTTGTTGGTGCGCAGGTCATAGAACCACACACCTTGGGTATGCACCTTGCCGTCTTTCGGCTTGGCATCAAAAAACACCACATTGGCCTTCACGCCCTGGGCGTAAAAAATCCCGGTCGGCAGGCGAAGCACGGGGTGAACGTCGCAGGTTTCGAGCAGCTTGCGGCGGATTTTCTCGCCCGCACCGCCCTCGAACAACACGTTGTCGGGCAGCACCACCGCCGCCTGGCCGTTGGTTTCAGGAGGGTGACGATGTGCTGCAAGAAGTTCAGCTGCTTGTTCGACGTGGTTTCCCAGAAATCCTGCTGTTCGCAGGTCAGCGCATCGCGGTCCTCGTCGCCCGCGGCATTGGTGATGGTCATGCTGCTCTTCTTGCCGAACAGCGGATTCGCCAGCACATAGTCAAAGCGCGCGCCGGGATCGGCAATCAGCGCATCGGCGCGGTCCACCGTCGGCTCGCCAGTCAGGTCGCCAATGTTGGGCAAGAACAGGTTCATCAGGCACATGCGCCGCGTACCCGCCACGATCTCGTTACCGTGAAAGGTCTTGTCACGCAAAAATTCGGCGGCTTTGCGGTTCAGCCTTTGCGCCAGCAGCCACTGCTGCGCGCCCAGAAAAAAGCCGCCCGAGCCGCAGGCCGGGTCGGCAATGGTTTTCAATGGCTCCGGCCGTACGCATTCGACTATCGCCTGGATCAGCGCGCGCGGCGTGAAGTACTGGCCTGCGCCGCTCTTGGTGTCTTCGGCGTTCTTTTGCAGCAGGCCTTCGTACAGGTCGCCCTTGGTGTCGGTGTCCATGCCGACCCAGCTGTCGGCGTCGATCAGCTGCACCAGCCGCGACAGCTTGGCCGGGTCCTGGATCTTGTTTTGCGCCTTGAAGAAAATTGCGCCCAGCATGCCTTTCTCGGGGCCCAACCGGTGCAGCGTGGCCAGGTACTGCGCCTCCAGCGGCTCGCCCACCTTGGCTTTCAGCGTGGGCCAGTCGTAGCCTTTGGGGATATGCGTGTCGCGCTTGTACGGTTCTTGCGCGTACTCGTGCGCCATTTTCAGGAACAGCAGGCAGGTCAGCTGCTCCAGGTAGTCGCCATGATCCGGTCCGCCTTGCGCTCGCTCACGCACAGCATGGCCGCGATGTCGCAGGTGCGGGGACGCTCGGCGCGACCCCCCGGCTTGGTCGCAGTTGAGCAGTATCAAGGCATTGATGACCTTGGACGCTGCGTGCGTGCCCTTGCCTGCGATGCCCTGCAACTCGGCTCTTTCCTGCTCTGACAAGGTGACTTTGTAATGTCCCATCCCCCCTTGTCCACGTCACATAGTTCGTGACGCGACACTAGGGCCAGGCCAGCTTCGAACGCCGCGAAGAAAAGATTCGGGCGAAGCGCCGCGACGCCAGCATCCCAGAGAGGACCCCTCGCCAGCCAAAGGTTGCCGACACGGCCGCATGCGCCCGATCGGCGTAGCTGCCGGTCAGTCGGTCGGCGCCCTGGCGCTGCGCCAGCTGCAGGTTAATGACGTTGCCGATGAGCCCAAGGTGCGTCAGCGCCTGCGGGAAGTTGCCGAGCATCCGGCCGTCGTCGGGCACGACCTCTTCAGCATAGAGACCGACATCGTTGGCGCAGCCGACGAGCTTCTCGATCATGCTGCGCGCAGTGTCGATGCGGCCAGCTGCCAGTTCGGCGTCGATCAGCCAGGAGCTGCAGACCAGGAAGGCTCCCTCCTCGCCTTCGAGACCGTCCTCGCCGACATAGCGCCCGATGAACTCGCCGCGCCCGAGCGTACGCCGGACGCGCGCGATCGTGGCCTCCAGGGTACCCGGCGGTGATGCAAAGCCGAGCATTGGCGCCAGCAGCACCGCCGCGTCGGTGCCGCCATCGTAGGCCTGCTGCAGGGCGCCATCGTCCGCCGATACACCGCAGACGCGGATGTCATCGGCAATCGCACGCGCGGCGGCTTTCCAGTGGTCACCGAGCAAACGGGCTGCACGGTCAAGACCGACCCAGCACATCAACTTGCCGTGGACATGGTGGCGCGGCGGGCCTCGCATTTCCCAGATACCCTGGTCGGGCTCGGACCAGTGCGCAGCGATGAAGTTTGCAACTGCTTCGAGCAGCCGACGGTATTGTCGGTCGAGCTTGCCGCCGAGAGCCTGGTACATCAGGGCGAGGTCGAGGATTTGTCCGTAGCCGTCGATCTGGCGTTGCAGGTAGGCGCCATTGCCTTGCCGCACCGGGGAGCTTGCGGCATATCCCTCCAGATGATCGAGCGTCGTCTCGGTCAGGTCGAGCGCACCGTCGATCCCGTACAGCGGCCGGACTTCGGGGAGTGAACGGCTGATGACACCCAGCAGGAACTCGTGGAAGCACCCGGCCTCGCCGCTGTAGCCGAGCACTGCGAGCGCATACAGCGCAAACGACGAATCGCGCACCCAGCAGTAACGGTAGTCCCAGTTGCGTTCGCCGCCGATGCCTTCGGGCAAAGAAGTCGTCGGTGCGGCCACGATCGCGCCGGTCGGCGCGTAGGTCAGCAGCTTGAGGGTCAGCGCGCTGCGCCGCACCTCCGTCTCGAACGGGCCGCGGTAGCGGCAATACCCGATCCATTCAGTCCAAAAGGCGCAGGTGGCAGCCAGGAATTCGGCGACACGGTCGGCGGGGGCCTGGCCAGCGATGGTGTTGCCGGCGAGGACGAGGTCTCGGCACGCGCCGGCAGTCATCGTCCACGCGGCTGTCGCGAGGTCGTGCTCAAGCTTGTAGTCGAGCTCGGCGAATAGGCGTGGCATTTCGGCTCCCGCGTCGACGACACCGCACTCGGCGGCGAGGCTCACGCCCTCACGTGCGAAGGCGCGCGAGGGGCGGTAGGCCGTCTCCATCTCGACCACGCCGCTCAGGCATTCGACCCGGCGCACGATCCAGGCCGGTGCGTTCAGGCGCACGTAGTCGTTGACCCCGGCGTCGAGCTGGCGCCCGACCGGCATGAAGTCGGTGACAGCGACTTCGCCCGAGGCCGTGCTGAACACGGTCCGCAGGATATTGGTGCCCGGCAGGTAGGCGCGGCTCGACGTCCAGGCATCGCGCGGGTGCAACGACCAGAAACCGCCCCGGCCAGCATCGAGCATGCGGCAGAAAACGGGATCGGCGTCAAAGCGGTGCAGGGTGGCCCAGTCGATGCTGCCGTCGCTGGCGACCAGCGCCGCGCTGTGGCAGTCGCCAATCAGGGCATAGTCCCCGATTGGCCGATAGCCACGGGGCTGAGCGGCGCCGCCGGCGAAAGCTTCAGCCGTTGTCACGGAATGCGGGGTAGAGGCTCATGCCGCCGTCAACGAAGAGTGTCGTGCCGGTGACGTAATCGGCATCGTCGGAGACCAGCCACACGGCTGCACGGGCGACGTCGTCCGGCGCTCCGATGCGCCCGTAGGGAATCAGCTTGAGCAGTTTCTCCCGGGCCTCGGGCGTGTTCCAGGCATCCTCGTTGATGTCGGTCTTGATCGCGCCGGGAGCAATGTTGTTGATGCGGATTCCCTGTCCGGCGACTTCCTGTGCGACGCTTTGCATCAGCATCGTCACGCCTCCCTTGGAGGCCGCATAGTTTGCGTGACCGCCCCAGGGAATCTGCTGGTGTACCGAACTCATGCAGACGATCTTGCCGCGTGCCCGGGAGACAAGCGTGGTGTCCTGGGCCATGAAGCGGCGTACGGCTTCGCGAACGCACAAAAACTGGCCGGTGAGGTTGACGTCAAGGACGCCGCGCCACTGCTCAAGGGTCATGTCTGCGATCGCCGCGTCCTTCTGCAGCCCGGCGTTGGCGACGACGATGTCGATGCGACCGAAGGCTGCGTGGACGGCGTCGTACATCCGCACGACATCGGCTTCGTCGGAGACGTCGGCGCGAACCGGCAGGGCCTCGCCGCCGACGCTCCGGATCTGCGCCACCACCGCATCCGCTGCTTCGCTGCCGCTATGGTAATTGACGCCGACGGCGGCACCGGCGCGGGCCAGCGCCACCGCCACGGCCGCGCCAATGCCGGAGCTGGCGCCGGTGACCAGGGCCTTCTGACCTTCGAGCGGGCGTCCGGAGGGGCTCATCGAATCCTCATGGGAGAGGGGAGAAAAGCGCGACGACTCATCTTGACAGCGCGCCGAACAGCTTCGGTTTGTAGAACTCGCCGGCCACCGCCTTGTTGACCTCGCCGAGCGTCGGATATGGCGCGATCATGCGCGCCACAACCTTGAGCTTCAAGCCGGCGCCGATCGCCAGCACCCACGCATGGGCGAGTTCGCCGGCGTGCGCTGCCAGGATCGAGACCCCGAGGACGCAGCCGTTGCGATGGGCGACGAGCCGGATCGACCCGCGCGCCGCGCGCTCCGTCCGGGCCCGGTCGTTGCCGCCGAGTTCGACCTCCAGCATGCGCACGTCGCCGCGGTGCTGCTTGCGGGCCTCGTCTTCGACCATGCCGACGAGCGCCAGCTCGGGGTCGCAATAGGTCGCCCCGGGTGAGCGACGCGTAGTCGGTCTTGGCGTACGGAACGAGCAAAGCATTCTGGACAGCGATGCCGGCTTGATGGCCGGCCACGTGCGTGAACTGCGGCGACTTGGCAACGACGTCGCCGATCGCGTAGACGCCGCGCGCGCTGGTCCGCAGCTTCGCATCGACGACGACGCCGCGGGCGTCGGTCTTCACGCCGACCCTGTCGAGATCGAGCGCCTCCAGCCGCGGCCGCCGTCCGGCCGCCACCAGCAGGAGCGAGCCCCGCACCTCGCCGTGCTGGCCGCCTTCAACCACACCGAGGGTGATGCCAGACTCATCCTGGCGGGCGCTGGTCACCTCGACCTGCTGGCGGATCGTCACGCCCTCGGCTGCCAGGATCTTCAGCAGCTCGGCGACATGGCCGGCATCGTCGTGCGGCATCGCCTTGCTGCGCTCGATCACGGTGACCTGCGAGCCCAGCCGGCGATGTGCCTGCGCCATCTCCAGGCCGAGCGGGCCCGCGCCGATGATCAGCAGGTGCGCGGGGAGCGTGCGGTTGTCGAAGATCGACTCGTTGGTGAAGTACGGCACCGCATCGAGGCCATCGATCTTCGGGGCGACGGGCGCTGAGCCGGTGGCGATGGTCACGCGCCGGGCCTCGATGCGCTGCCCGCCGGCCATCAGGACGCACGGCGCCACGAAGCGGGCCTCGGCACGGATGACGTGCGCGCCCTTCCCCTCAAAGCGCTCGACCGAATCGTGCGGTGCAATGGCGGCGATCACCTGGTGCACGTGCGCATGGACCGCGGCGAAATCGACGCACGGTTCGACCGCCTCGATGCCGCAGCCGCCGGCGCTGCGCATCGCGTGTGCCGTCCGCGCCGCCGCCAGCAGGGCCTCTGAGGGCACGCAGCCGGTGTTCAGGCATTCCCCGCCCATCTCGCCTCGCTCGATCAGCACCACCCGCACGCCGAGCTGCGCGGCCGTTGATGCCGCCGAAAGGCCGGCCGAGCCGGCGCCAATGACGCAGAGATCGACCTTGAGGACTTTCGGACCGCCGGGGCCGGTCGGCTGCGCGGCGGTCATTCAGGCACCGAGCGCATCGGCCAGTGCGCTGAAATCCGCCACGTCGATATCCGGCGGCTCGGCCAGCGGGAACTGCTGCTGGTGCGGGCGGGCGATGAACGCTGCCTGCAGGCCCGCCCACTTTGCGCCGGCCACGTCCCAGCCGTGGGCCGCCACCAACATGCAGTCGGCCGATTGCGCGTCGAGTTTGCCGACCGCCCAGCGGTAGACGCTGGCGTGCGGCTTGAACCGCTGTGGCGTCTCGACGCTCAACTGCTGCTCGAAGAAGTGGGTGAGTTCGGCGTGGTTGAGTTGCGCCATCACCGCCGCCTGCGAAGAGTTCGTCAGTGTCGCCAGGCGAAAGCCGGCGCGCTGCAGCCGCTCAAGCGCAGGGACGACATCAGGGTGCGGCGCGAGGCTGCGCATGCCGCTCAGCAACTGCCTGGCATCGGCGTCGTCGATGGCCAGGTCGCGGTTACGACCCACCATCTGCAATGCGGCCACGCCGATGTCCATGAAATCGGCATAGCGGTCGGCCACGCTCATCACCAGTGAATGGTGCAACAGGGTCGAAAACCAGAGGGCGGAGCTGTCGGGCGCCAGCAGCAGGTCGTCCATCGCCTGCTTGATCGGCGCCATGTCGAGCAAGGTCTCGTTGACGTCGAAGATCAGGACCTTGGGGCGGGGCGCGGGGCTGGTCATGTAGATATCCTGAAGTTTGGGGGCTACTCATGATCGGCCTTCCGGCCGGGAGATGTTGTCGAGGGCTGCTGCCGCGATGAGGAATTTTTACCGCTTGAGTTCGCGGGCCTCAAGCGGTGCCGCGTACCGGGTAGTCCTTCTCGATGACGAAGCGAATGCCGTCAAGCAGCGCCCGCAGGTCCGGGCGTGCGAAGGGCGCGTTCGAGACATCGACGATCTGCACCTGGCCCCTGGGATTGATGACGAATACTCCGGGTTCGGCGAAGGGCTGGTCGGTCTCTTGCGGCGAGCGTGGCGACGAGACGTACAGGCCAAGTTGCTTGGCCTGCTCGACGGTCAGGTCGTAGCCCACAGGGAAATTCCAGCCGCATTCTTCGGACTCCGTGCGTGCCTTTTCCAAGCCATCGGCCGACAGGACCGAAACATCAAGGTTGGCGGCCTTGAAGTCACCGAGCATTTCGTTGAGCGTGGCGAGGTACTTTTTGCACAGCGGACAGTGCTTGCCGCGGTAGACGACCAACAGTCGCCATCCGTCGCCCTTCGCAGGGTTTACGTGGCCGCCGCCAACGGCAGGCCAGTCGAGTGAAGGAAAGGGTGAACCGGCAGTGAGGCGGGAGGGTGTCATTGAAGCTCCTGGAAAGAATTGAGATAAAAGAAAGAGGACCAAGCCTGCGCTCACCAGCCGCTCAGAGCGTCAACCGTGCGGCGCTACTTCAGCGGCTCGAGCTGGTCCAGCAGGAAGGGCAGGAATTCGGCGACCGTGGGATGGATCGGCAAGGCATCGCGCAGCACCTGGTAGCGGGCGCCGGTGGCCATAAAATTGCTGATCACCTGGATCACCTCGTCGCAGCCGAACCCCAGCAGCGACGCACCGACGATCTCTTCGCTTTGCTCGTCCACCAATATCTGCATCAGGCCCGAGGTCTCGCTCTCCTCCTTGGCCCGGCTGACGTCCTTCATCTGAAAATTCGCCACCAGCGTGGCGCGGCCCGACTCTCTAGCGTCGTCCTCCGACAGGCCGACCCGTCCCAGCGGCGGATCGGTGTACATCGCGTAGGTCGATACCCGGCCGTCGGCGGAACGTGCGCCGCCTTTCAGATTGGCCAGCACGATCTGGCCGTCCTGGTAGCTGGTGTGGGTGAAGGCACCGCGCTTGTTGATGTCGCCGACTGCCCAGATGCCTGGAACATTGGTTTGAAGCTTGCCATTGGTGGGCACGAAGCCGCGCTCGTCGGCCTTGACCCCGACTGCAGCCAGGTTGAGGCGCTCGGTGTTCGGGCTGCGCCCGGTGGCGACCAGCAGGTGCGAGCCTTCGACCCGCTGTCCACCCACCGTCACGGCGATCCCGGCATCGAAAATATTTTCTACACGCTCAACCTCGTTGCCGGTGTAGAAATGGATGCCTTCTCCCCGCAGCATTTCGGTGATCGCTTTAGAAACCGCCTCGTTTTCGTGGCCGGTGATGCGCGGACCGGCCTCGATCACGGTGACCTCGCTGCCGAGCCGGCGAAAAATCTGTCCCATTTCGAGGCCGATATAACTGCCGCCAATGATGATCAGATGGCGCGGACGCTCGCGCAGCTGGAGCAGGCTGACGTTGTCCAGCTGCGGCACGTCATCGATGCCCGGCAGCGGCGGGATGAACGCGCGGGTGCCGGTGTTGAGGAAGACCCGCGCTGCCCGCAGCGCCTGGTCACCGGCGGTCAGCTCGAACCGGTCGCCGGCCCGGCCCGTAAAGGCACCCCAGCCCCGCAGCAAGGTCAAGCCGTCCTGACCGGTGATCGATGCTTCCAGCCCCGCGCGCGACTCGTCGACCCGCTGCTGCATCCGCCCCATCGCGGCCGCGAAGTCAATTTCGACCTTCCCGGCCTGGATGCCGAAGTCGCCGGCACGACGCGCCAGGTACGCGACCCGCGCGCTTTTGCGCAGGGTCTTGGTTGGCGTGCAACCGTAATTGACGCATGAGCCGCCGACCAGCCCCCCTTCAATCAGGGCAACCTTCTCACCGCGCCCAGCCAGCGTCATGGCAAGGTTCGGTCCGGCCTGGCCGGCGCCGATCACGGCGACATCGAACTCGAGAACGGGCTTGCTCTTGTTCATGTGATGCTCCTCATGCCTTGAGCTTCACGCCCTTGCAGAACGGCACCCGGAATTATCCCGTCCGCAGCGCGATAACCTGACAACCATCGCCGTAACGGCCGTTGCTGCCTCGTTCGCCGGACTGGGAAATAGCTTTTCGGCGAAGCCGAGCAAATCGGCAGCATCGAACTCGGGCGTTTCAGCCAATGGCAACATCGGCTGGATGTCGAGCAGCGTTTCGTTAACGTCGAACAGCAGGACGCACGGGAGGTCAAGGGATCATGCATGCTCAACCCTCTCGTCAAGGTTTTGTCTAGCGAGTCGAATCAAACGTGAGCCCGTGAATTCGACACGTCTCGCGACGCGACCGACCGGCCATAAACCCAACCAAGAACCGCGCCGAAGACCAGATGCAGCACCAAAGTCATCATGGAAGCCATGATGCCCATGTTCATCCCAAACAGGCCAGCGCCGACCATCGGCATTAACACCAACATCATGATCAGCCAGCCGATGACGCCGAGCATGACCCCGTGTCCGACGCGGCTCGTTCCCGGCAGCTTCGCGTCGAGAGCGGCGATGGCAATACCGTAGCCGACGATACCGATCGCGAAATGCACAATCCAGCCAATGAGGGGCTTGTCGGGTGAACCCATCATCCCAGCGAGCATTTTTGGAAGGTCGAGTTGCGGCATAAGGCCCATCATTGCCTTCATAACCATCAGCAGTGACAGCACGATGGTAGCGGCGAGCCCTGCAAGCATGCCTTTTGGTATGTCTTTCATGTCTTCTCCTTGGGTAGTTAGCAGCTGACTTGGATTGCTCGGTGAATCTGACCTCGCTCTGGCAGTTACCCAGGCCGCCAGCATCTGTTTGCGGCGAAAGACGAATGCGCTCCGCGTCGTGGACCTTAAAGTTAGTGCACGATGCGGCAACACGCAGTCCGAAAGCGGACCATAGGGATGTAGGAGAAGACGAGGTGGCACAGCACCCCACTGGGCAGTGCAACTTATTTTCTGTAAATTTCCCAGATTCAGTTTTGGGTATGGGGGATTGGCAATGCTCAGGGTTTCATGGACAGGTAGATTTTTTCGGTCATCCACTCCTCGTCTTGTTCAACCAGCAAGGCACAGACCAGGCGCAGGCAACTGGCAGAGTTGGGGAACAAAGTGGCCACACGGGTTTTGAGCGAGGTCGGGCGCTTTTCAACGCTGGCGGCGCTGCTCGGCATTGCGGTCACCCCCTTGTTTCTGGTGGGACTGATCGAGCGGCGCGACCGCACCGTGATGCGGATGGGTGTGGATTCACTTGCAATCCTGATCTTGTATTTCGGCGGTGTATTCATGCCAAATTGCATCGCGTAGCCGATGCGCGGCAGACTGAGCCGGCATGCTTGGCTTGTCGCGCTATGGCACCAATACGTTTGTAAAGTTCCGAGCGGGTCTGTCCTGCCGGTAGTTAAAAAACGCCACTGGGCTTACGCCTGACATCAGAATGATCGGCCCTCTCCTACGCGGCTGCGCTGCAGGCGGGCGTAAATTGGTGTCTCTTCAACACAGGAGCAACCCATGCCCAGTCCCAAAGACAATACCAAGATGACCGGAGACACCCACCTGCCCGAGATCGAGTCGAACCAGCCCGTCGAAGAGGGTTCGCCCATCGGCCTTGGCACCAGGGGCATGCAAAGCGGCCTCGTCGGCAACACCGTCAAGAAGGCCGGGGTGATTACCGATGGAGAGGAGGATGCGGGCGCTGACGACCAGTCGGAAGACCGTCTAGGAACCGGTAATGAAACCGGCGCATGATGACCTGATCTGTAGTTGTCCGTGTCGGCATCCGTCAAGCATCAGCATCGACTGCTGGCACGGCCAGTGCCGGACATCCCCGTACAGTAAATCCAACGGCATGCCGGGACCATGAGTCTCTTTGCTATGCTGCGTGGGCTGCTGCCGAACCATCACTGCAACTGCCGGGCAACGCTGGATGACATCAGGCAGTTTTCAAAGCAAAAAGTGCCTCTGGCCCAATCAGTTGGGCTGTCAGCTATCAATACAGCAGCATTTTTTCGCCGCTAAAGCGAATCAATCAAGCGGCTCCAGTTGCAGTAAGCTCGCGGACCTTGCCGCGCCGGATGCTGAGCATAATCAGCGCCAAGCCCAGCGCCACGCTGACCGCCACCGCCAAGGTGTTGGCCTCCTACAACAACGGCGTGGCGATCAGGGCTGCGCCCACCAGCGCGTCGAGCCAGCGCGCTGGCCCGGCCACTTCTACTGCTGCCCCACGGTCAGCCCCAGCTAGCCGATCACATGATGGGCATTGGCCAGGGTGCCATCAACGCCCAGCGTGACGCGGGTGAACCGCAGCGCAAGACCGATCAGCGCCGCCAGTGCGAGGTTCCGCGGCAGGCTGACACCTCCACCCAGCAGGCTCTTGAGGACATTGCCGGCCGGCTGATCGAACTCGTCAGCCAGCGGTTTCGTGCGCTTCGCGCTTGCTGCTTTCGGCTCCTCACCGGTATCGCCCACAAATAGAACGCGCAGCCAGTTCTGGCCTGCTTTCTGGCGTCGGCGCAAAAACTGAAGTGATGCCAGCAGCTCGTCCAGCGAGTACGGAATCTGCAACAAAACCGCCGCCCCGCCGATCAGCGCAATCGTGCTCCAGGTGCCGATGATGACCAGCTGGATGATGATGAAAACAATCGAGGTGATGCCCAGCGGCGCAATCATCAGCCCGAACAGCACCACCAGCCATGGCATGGTGCGCCAGCGCATCCGCGAGCCGACGATGCCGGTCAAGATTTCCAGCCGGTTGAAAACAAAAATGGCGCTGTCATCACCGGCGCCCCAATGCCGGCACACAGCCAGCGAGCCCAGGCGGCCCGCCACGACAGCACCAGCGCCGCGCACACCAAAAGTGCTGCACCCAGCACGACCTCGCTCCAGCGCAACAGCGGCTCCTGCACATTGATCAGGAGCCGCTGTTGCGCTGGAGCCCGACGTGCTGGCGATGTTCGCCGTGACTGTCCAGACCTTAGGGACCGTTGACATCTTGATCAACAACGCCGGCATCCAGCGCGACGCCGACCTGTTGCAAATGAGCCTGGACGACTGGCAGCAGGTGATCGCGGTCAACCTGACCGGCCAGTTCCTTTGTGCCCGCGAAGCCGCTCGCGAGTTCTTGCGACGTGGCGTGGTGGCCGAGCGCTCGTGCGCGGCCGGAAAACTTATCTGCATCTCGTCGGTCCATCAACGCATTCCGTGGGCCGGGCACATCAACCACGCGGCATCGAAGGGCGGCGTGGCGATGCTGATGCAGCTGATTCCGTTTGGCCGCGTCGGCAATGCACAGGATGTCGCCAAAGCCGCTTGTGTGGCTGGCCTCTGACGAGTCCGACTGCGTGACCGGCGCGACGCTTTATGTCGACGGCGGCATGGCGCTGTATCCGGCGTTGCGGAACAATGGTGAGGCAGTGAGCGGACGTGGACGCTGCAAGAATGTCTCCTGAATAAATCCGGGGCAGTTGATGCCAACCCTGTTGTCGCTCTTTTTTTATAGCTATTTACGCCCGTTCTTGTTGGGCTTGAGCACCTTTTTTACTCAAACCCGAATCATGCAGCCGGTTCAATCCGGCCAGCTTCAGGGAGTGGCCGTGCTGAACCGTCTCAAGGGTGAGGACGCAGGGCAATGCCTAAAGGGCACAGGGCACAGGAAACGGGCATGGACTTGAATGTAAGAGGACTCCGGGGATCCCAACGCGATCAGGCGCCAGAGAACTGGCGTGCCTGGATTCATAGAGGTTTTGCTTCAACGCGGTGGGGCCGGGCAACCCTTGCAACCTTGCGTATCGGCACTGATCCAGCGGATGCTCGCGTCGATTCGGGCGCCACGCAAGTCGGCATCACGCAGATTCGCGCCTTCGAAGTTGGCGCCGCGCAAATCGGCTTTGCGTAAATCAGCACCCGCCAGATCCGCCGCATCAAAGTTGGCGCGGCGCAAATCGGCACCTTGCAGCGTCGCACCGGTCAGGCTTGCCGACACCATCTTCGCACCGCGCAACACAGCCTTGCGCAAATCGGCTTCGCGCAGGTCGGCGGACTGCAGGTTGGCGTTCGGCAAGCGGGCTCCGCGCAGCGATGCCTGTTGCAGGTTGGCATCTTCCAGATCGGCATTCGCGAGCAAAGCGCCATCGAGCCGCGCGCTCTGCAGATTGGCCTTTCTGAGATTGATATCCGTCATCTTTGCGCCGCTCAGCTCCGCGCCATTGAGTTGAACGCCTGACATCAGCGAGCCCGTCAGGTCGACATTGCGCAAATTGGCGTCTGACAGACGAACATCGGGGCACAACGCGCCCGGGCCGATGCGACAACCGTTAAGCGTCCTGCTCTGAGCTAACGTAGCACTGGAAGCGCCTAGCGCGCCGATCACCAACAATGCCGACAGCAGCCCGAAGGCTTTTAGCCGCGCTGGCGGCCTGGCAGGCATCTGACGCGCGAACCCGCCAGACGTCGCAGCGCAATCGAGACGTTTCATTTTTTCATCCCCGAACACGGGATGCGTTGGCCAGGTATCGATTCAGTCATACGGGGTTTTGTCACGTTTCTATTTCAAAAAATGCTTGACCGGCAATTTCAAACCCCTATTCCCTCCGGCCTTGTGGGTCAGGTGCATCTGAGTCTGTAGGCATTTGCTTACAGACGCGCCCAGTGAACCAACGCGCCTTACAACTGCGAACTCAGCGTTCCGGCCAGTGCGTCGAGCAATTTGTCGGTCCAGCTCCGGCTCTCCCATTCGGCCAGCGTCACACGGCGCGACAGCTGCAGGTCGGCATCGAAAGTCGCGCGCTGCGCCTCGGCGAACGATGCATCGAGCACGTTGAGATTGGCCTCGTCGTTGACGCTGAACGAGCGGCTGTCGAAATTGGTCGAGCCGACGGAGGTCCACAGGCCATCGACGATCATCACCTTGCAGTGGTACATGGTCGGCTGGTACTCGTAAATTTCAATGCCGGCGCGCAGCAAGGGGCCCCATTCGAAGCGCGACGCGCGGCGCACAAGTTCGCTGTCGGTGTGGGCGCCTGGCACGATCATTTGCACCCGAACGCCGCGCCGCGCCGCGGCCACCAGCGAGTTGACGGCCACATTGTCGGGAACGAAATACGCCATCGACAGCGCCAGTGTGCTGCGCGCCGCGGCAATCGACATCAACACCATCAGCTGCATGCTTTCGGCCCCGCCGCCGGGCGAACTGGTGAAGGCCTGCGCTGCCTGCGTACCGACGGCCTGTAACGGCGGCAGGTACTTCTGGCCGTGCAGCAGATGGCCGGTGAGGCCAACCCAGTTGTCCAGGAACGCGGCCTGCAGTTGCGCGACCACCGGCCCTTCGACGCGGTAGTGCACGTCGCGCCAGTGCTGCGGGTCTTGCGCCTGGCCGCGCCACGCATCGGCGATGCCGACGCCACCGGTGAACCCGGTGCGGCCATCGACCACCAGCAGCTTGCGGTGCGTGCGGTTGTTCATGCGGCCCAGCGTCGTCAGGCGCGGCGGGTTGTAGCGCTGCAGCGCGATGCCGGCAGCGCGCATCGCGTCCAGATTTGACGCCTCGAGCCCGCTGCCCCACCAGTCGAGCATCACATGCACGCGCACGCCGGCGCGGGCGCGCTCGGCCAGGGCTTGGGCAAACTCCTTGCCTATTGATCCCGACCAGTAGATGTAGGTCTCGAAAGTAATGGTGTGCTGCGCGCTGCGGATCGCCCCCAGCATCGCCGGGAAGATTTCATCGCCGTTTTGCAATGCCTGGACCCGGTTGCCGCCGACGATGGTCGGGCCGAGCACCGCGCCCATGACACGCTCGAACTGCGGATCCGAGGCCGCATAGCCGACCTCGATGCGTTCGTCGATCAGCTTGTCGCCAAGCGAGAGGTTTTGCAGCAGCAGCCAGGCCAGCGTGGTCAGCACGAAGGCGGCAATGCCGACGGTGAATCCGAGTTTCGAGGGCGTCATGCAGAGGCTGCGGGCGGCACCCGCGATAGTTGTGAACAAGACCGACAGGATATCGCGATGCGCCGCCGCTTTGGTGTCAGGTCTGTCTGGTGAGTAATTGCCGACGAGCTTGCGGCGGCTGGCGTAGCCTGATACGGTATGCGAGGGGAACCGCGCAAAAAACCGCCAGGTCTTCCCCTTTGTTCGCCGCTTTTGCCGTACCGAGGAGTGGGCCTATGGCAAGCACCAGGGCGGCGCCGGTTGTGCCGCATTGACGATCAGGCAAACAATGATGGCGCATGCGGGCTGCCTGTAGCGGCCAAAAATGCCGGTCCGATTTTCGTGACTTCCAAGGATGAATATGCAGAACGCCAAAGCGAACACCGCGTTGCAAACCGTGTCCCGGGCACCGCTTGTGTTTGGGTGGCTGCTGGTCAGCATCGGCCTTGGCCTGTGCGCTGCGGGCGGATGGTTGATGGCGCTGGGCGGCTCCTGGTACTACCTGCTGGCTGGCGCCGCTTTCTTGCTGACGGGTATGTTGCTGATGGCGCTCAATCCGCTGGCGCTGTGGGTATTTGCGGCGCTGGTGGCGGCAACCTTGGCCTGGGCCTTGTGGGAATCCGGCCTGGACTGGTGGCCGCTGGCCGCGCGTGGCGACGTGCTGTTTGTACTGGGCATTTGCCTGCTGATCCCCCCGATCAACAAGCCGCTTTTCACGCCGCAAGCAGCCGACGGCCAGGTTGCCGGCCACAGCGCCAGCGCGCGTGGCGGCGCCTGGGTGCTGGGCCTCGCCCTGGTGGCCTTTGCAGGGGTGTCGGTGACAGCCATGCTGCGTGACGCGCACGGTATCAGGGCATCGGGAACTTCATTGGCTGCATCCACGCCTGCATCAACATTGCCAGCTATGGCAACCGGCGCCTTCGCCGCCATCGCAGAAGGCGTTGCAGCCGGGCAGCCGCCAATGCCCGACGGCGAATGGCATGCCTATGGCCGTACATCGTATGGCCAGCGGTATTCGCCGCTTGACCAGCTCACGCCGGCCAATGTCAGCGGGCTTGAGCTGGCCTGGAAATACCAGACCGGCGATCTGCGAGGACGGCCGGGCGATCCGGTGGAAACCACTTTTGAGGTCACGCCGCTCAAGGTCGGCAACCGGCTTTTTCTGTGTACCCCACACCAGTCGGTGATCGCCTTGGACGCCACCACCGGCGCCGAGGTATGGCGCTACAACCCGCAGATCCAGGGCAAGCTGGCCCTGCAGCACCTGACCTGCCGGGGCCTGTCTTACCAGCCGCCGGCATCGCCGCCGGGTCCTGTGGCCGCCAACGTTGCAACGGCTGCCGAGCCGGCAAAAGCGCCGGCTGCCCGAAATCTGTCTGGCCAGGCGGTGAATGAAACCGGCGCTGCGACCACCTCTTCGGCAGCTGCAGCGACCGGCGCACAGTCTGCTTCCGCCTGTGCAGCCCGGCTTTTCATGCCCACTTCGGACGGCCGTCTGATAGCCCTGAACCCGGACACCGGCGCGGTGTGCACCCGTTTTGGCCGACAGGGTGAACTGGACCTGTGGGCCAACATGCCCAACCCCAAGCTGGGCGCTTACTACTCGACATCGCCCGTGGTGCTGACCCGCCGGCTGATCATTGTGGGCGGAACGGTGCTCGACAACGTCTCGACCAAAGAGCAGTCTGGCGTGATACGGGCCTATGACATCGACACCGGCACCCTGGTCTGGAACTGGGATTCCGGCAACCCGCAAGCCACCGCCCCGATCGCGCCGGGCCAGACCTATACCGTCAACTCACCCAACAGCTGGTCGGTGTCCAGCGTGGATGAAGCGCTGGGCATGGTCTATGTGCCGCTGGGCAACCAGCCGCCTGACCAATGGGGTGGCAACCGCAGCGCGTCGGTTGAAAAATACTCCAGCGCCGTGGTGGCGCTTGACTTGGCAACCGGCAAGGTGCGCTGGCATTTTCAAACCGTTCGCCATGACCTGTGGGACTATGACGTGCCGGCGCAGCCCAGCCTGGTGGATCTGACCCTCAACGGCGTCAACGTTCCCGCGCTGGTGCAGGCGACCAAGCAGGGCGAGATTTTTGTGCTGAACCGCCAGACCGGCGCACCCCTGCTGCCGGTGACCGACGTGCCCGCGCCGCAGGGCGCCGCCCCAGGGGACTTCACCGCGCCAAACCAGCCGCGCTCGGCGCTGTCGTTTGATCCGCCGCCGCTTGCCGGTCGAGACATGTGGGGCGCGACGATGTTTGACCAGCTCTACTGCCGCATCGCCTTTCAGCGCCTGCGCTATGAAGGCCGCTACACACCGCCATCGACCCAGGGTTCACTGGTCTATCCCGGCAACTTCGGCGTCTTCAACTGGGGCGGCATTGCGGTGGACCCGAAGCGGCAAATAGCCTTCACCACCCCCACCTATCTGGCGTTTGTCTCGCAGCTGGTGCCGCGCCGGGATGACACCAGCCTGATGGTGCAGGGCGATGAACGGCCGCAAGGCAGCCTGCCATCGTTGAATGAAAACTTCGGCGCGCCGTTTGCCGTCAAGCTCAGCGCGTTCACCTCGCCGCTGGGCATACCGTGCCAGCAGCCACCCTGGGGTTATGTGGCGGGCGCTGACCTCACCACCGGCAAGGTGCTCTGGCAGCATAAAAATGGAACCGTGCGCGACCAGTCGCCAATTCCCCTGCCTTTCAAAATGGGAGTGCCCAACCTGGGCGGGCCGATCATGACGGCTGGCGGTGTTGCGTTTTTGTCAGGCACGCTGGACTACTATGTGCGCGCCTATGACGTGCGCAATGGCCAGCAACTGTGGCAAAGCCGCCTGCCTGCCGGCGGGCAGGCCACGCCCATGACCTACACCGGCGAGGACGGCCGCCAATACCTGCTGGTGGTTGCCGGCGGGCATGGATCGCTGGGAACCAAGGCCGGCGACGATGTGCTCGCCTATGCCTTGCCCAAACGCTGATGGAACCCGCGTAAGCGCCAGGAAAGGTCCGAACAATTAAAGGCTGGGCACCTCAAGCCGAACGGCTGGCAGGGACAGCGCGCGGATCTCATCAATACCGCGGGCCTCCGAGTGACCCTGCCCACCTAGAGCGCATTCGTTCTGACGAGCAAATGAATTTTTTGTATCGAATTGGCCTCTGGCGCATGATTTACAAGGGCTTTTAGCTATCAATTCAGTAGCAAATAATGCTGGTTTTTCAGATGCATTGATTGCCAGTCAAGCGGATTGCGCTTTAGCAAGCCGTACACAGGCGTGCAGACCGTTTCAAAGTCATCCAAGAGTGCTTGCAAAAGGCGTCGGGTCCATATCGGGTTGTAGAAGGTATTCACGCATGGGGAGAACGCTGGCGCCGAATGCTCATGCACCTTCACCGCAAGACCTCGGTCTCCACGGCCTGGGTCTGGCTGGCCGAGGCGCGTATCCTTCTCGACAGACTTGCTAACATGGTTTGATTTCGTCAACACCCTCCTGGATCGAAACGCGCCCTGGCGTGCACATCAACCCAATTTGCTCATCAGCACGACACGATGATGAAGAAAAATCACGAGAACTCCAACACAAACTCGCGTCAGGAGCCGGTTGAGAAGGCCGATGAAGACGTTGACAAGGAAGTCCTGCAACAACGTTACGCCGTGCTGCATCGTTTTGAAGACTGGCTCGAAACACCCATGCTGGTTCTTGGCTTTGTTTGGCTGGTCCTGCTGGTCATTGAACTGACCGGGCACCTTGGACCGGGCCTGCAGTTTGTCGGCACCGCTATCTGGGTCGTGTTCGTCGCAGACTTTTTTCTCAAGCTCACACTGGCGCCGAACAAAGTGACGTACTTCAAGGAAAACTGGTTGACCGTGCTGGCGTTGCTGGTGCCGGCGCTGCGGGTGTTTCGGATCGCGCGCGCTGCGAGGATTCTGCAGGTCGGCAGAGCCACGCGCGGCATTCGTCTTCTGCGCGTCGTCAGCTCGGTCAACCGCGGCATGAAGGCGCTGGGTGCTGCGATGCAGCGGCGCGGCTTCGGCTACGTGGTGCTGCTCACGCTCATTGTGGCGGTCACGGGCGCCGCAGGGATGTATTTTTTCGAGCGCGAACTGCCGCAGGGGCCCGGCTTTGACAGCTTCGGCACCGCGTTGTGGTGGACCGCCATGCTGATGACAACGCTGGGTTCGGACTACTGGCCGAAGTCGGCCGAAGGACGCATCCTTTGCTTCATGCTTGCGCTGTATGCCTTTGCCGTATTCGGCTATGTCACGGCCACGCTGGCGACATTTTTTATCGGGCGCGATGCAGAAAATGAAGATGCCGAACTCGCCAGCGCACGCTCGATTGCCGAGCTGAGGCAGGAAATCAAGGCCCTGCGCGACGAACTTCGGGAAAGGAATCAGCGCGACCAGCACTAGCCCCACAACGCAATCGTGGACGGCGCCGGGGTTCAAAGAGCATGGCCCGGTGCCTGCAACCAGCCTCCCTCCCCCATCACCCTCCGGCGCGCCGTGCGTCCTCCACCCCTAGCGCTTGCGCGTTTCAACCGGCTGCTTGTCCGCACCCTTGCAGTGCTCGACCGCCACATTGATCTCGGCGCCCAGCAAAATGACAAAGCCCGCCATGTAAAGCCACAGCATCAGCACGATGACCGCGCCAATGCTGCCGTAGGTCGCGCCAAAATCGACAAAATTCGACGTATAGAGCCTGAAACCAAGCGACGCGGCGATCAGAAGAAACGTTGCGGTGAGGTTGCCGGGCGTGATGATCACAAAAGGCCGCTTGACGTTCGGCGCGAGGTAGTAGACAAGCGCAAACGCCAGCAGCAGCGCCAGCACGATGATGACCCAGCGAAAGCCGGCAAAAAACATGAGCAGGGCGTCGCTCAATCCGAACCGGTTGCCGATCCAGCTCTGGATGATGCCGCCCAGAACGACCAGAGAAAACGCGCCGAGCACGAGCACGCCAAAGAGGAGCGTGAGGGCCAGGGCGGTGGCCCTTGCCTTTAAAAACGACCTTCCCTCGCCGACATCGAAGGCGATGTTCATCTGCTGCATGATCGCGTACATGCCGGACGAAGACGCCCACAGCGCGGCGGCCAGGCCGAGCGACAGCAGCCCGCTGCGGCGCTCGTTGGTGACCTCGTCCACCACGCTGGTGAAGGCATTGGCGGCTGCACCGGGAAGGACTTGGCGCAGCAGGTCCATGATGGCCTGGTCGACATTGGCAATTGGCAGGTAGGGGATCACCGCCATGACGAAAATCATCCCTGGAAAAATTGCCAGCGTCAGGTAAAAGCCAAGCGCAGCAGCGCCGTTGAAGATGTTGTCGCGCTTGACTTCGCCGTAGAGACCGCCAAGAAAATTCTTCCAGGAAACGCCATAGACCATTGCAAGCTCCGCTGCGGTCAGCCGGTCGCGCCGGCGGCCGCGACCTGCAGTTGCGCGCTTACCGCGCCGGTGCTGCCATCCGGCACGGCCGCGATTTGGCCAGTCTGCACCCGCTCACGCCCGACGCCCTGCTGCACGAGGTAGCCGGCGATGGCCCGCGCTCGCTCGGCCGCGAGCAATTGCGTGGCGCTTTCGCCCATGGCCCGGGTTGCCGCGATCTGCTCGAACATCGCCTCGTACAGCCTGCGGCCGGCGTCGCTGGCGCCTGCGAACTCGCGGTTGAGCTGGCGCACTGCATCCGCGCCTGCCTGCTCCCGGAGTATCTGCTCCAGCGCGCGCCGTGTCGCCGGGTCGTCGTAGGCGATGGGTCCGGGATCTTCGTTCGCCTCTAGCCTGCGGCCGAGGGTTTGGGCGAGCGCGCGCTTGGCCTGCTCGCGACGCAAGGCAAGCGCATCGGTTTGGGGGTTGTACGGCGCGCTCACCACGAGCTGCAAGCGCGGGCGTTCCTGCAAGGCGCGGCTCAAGGCATCGAGTTTTTCGCGCTGTTCAGGCCGCAGGGCAGCGCTACCGGGCTCGAAGTCGATCGCTGCGAGCGATTCGGCATTGCCGCCGAACAGGCGAGCGAGCGCCCGAAAAGGCGCACTCACCACGCGTTGCAGCACGTTGCCCAGCGCCTGCCTGACGGCGCTGGCGACGCCAAAGCTCGGGTTGCCCAAGTCGCCACGCACCGGCACTGACAGATGGATTTCGCCTTTTGCGTCGGTGAGCAGCGCCACGGCGAGGTCGAGCGGCACGCTGAGGGCGCTGGGCGCCTGGACGCGCTCGCCGAGCGTGAAGTCTGCCAGGCGGATGGCGTTGTTGCCACGCAGTTCGCCCTCGGCAATCTTGTACTCCAGATCAAGCCACAACTTCCCCGATTTGACCTTGCGGCCTGCAAAGGTGGCGGTGTAGGGGGAAAGCGGCGGCACCAGGACGTTGTTGAACTCGACATGCAGGTCGGTGAACTGTGCCGGCGCGAAGGGCGCGATGCCGCCGCTGACGCTTGCCGATCCGTAGGGCTCGATCGTGCCGCTGGCCTGGATCTCGGCGTGGCGCGACTTGTCATTCGAAATGCCGACCACCGTGCCGTCCAGCGCCTTGACCGTGGTGGAAAAAGGCAGCACCAGGCTCAGGTCGGCATAGTTCACCTCGCCGCCGTGCAGCCGCACCCGCTCGACGCGAAGGTCCCAGGGCGCAGCGGCCGGCGCATTCGGCTGCGCGTCTGCTGGTCCGGACGTTTGCCGGGCCGGCTCGCCACGCCTGAGTACCTGCGCCAGGTTCACGCTGCGGTCCTTGGCGATCTCGATCTTCGCGCCCGGCGCGTTCACGGTCACATCCTGCACCGTGAGGCGCCGCGAAGCCAGGTCAAAGGCGACGCCGTCGGCATCGAGCTTGCGCCATGAAAGGAAGCGCTGACCCGACCATGCCTCGTTGACCAGCAGGTCCGCTATGCCCAGGCTCCCTTGGGCCTGAAGCGAGGCCTGCGCCCCGCCCTGGTAACGCAGCTGGGTGGAAGCCGAGACGGCGCCCGAGCGCACGTCGAGTGCGGCAAACCGCGCCAGCAGCGGCTGCAGCGGCGCCAGGGCCAGACCAGCTACTTCCACCTGCGCCTGCACGTTGGCTGCGCCGGGGTCGGCAGTGCCGCTGGCCCGGACCGTTCCGCCCGGCGCCAGGGACAGGGCCGCCTCGAACGCTGCACGTTGGTCGCTGGCAACGTTTCTTGCGCTGGCCTGCAGCGTGGCGCCCAGGGTCAGCGGCGGTTTGAAGCTGCGGTCGGCCAGCTTCAGCCCCAGGGATTCGAGCCTTACCAGGCCGAAGGCGTACCGCCAGTCGGCCAACTCCGATGGTGGGCCTGATGCCGGCCTGTCCGCATCAGGCCTCGCCCCAGTGGCCGGTGCCAGCAGCCCGCGCAGGGCAAGCCGGCCATTGGCGTTCCGCACGATGCTCGCTGTGCCGCCCTGCAGCACCAGCTCGCTGGCGCCGATGCGCTGGTCGGCAAGGTCTAGGTGACCCTGCACGATCGACGCGGACGCCAGGGTGAACGGCGGCTGCGGGATGCCGGGTGTGGCGAGTTCGAGTTGCTGGAGCCGGGCATCCAGATTTTCCAGCGCAACCTGGGTGCTGCTTGCGCCCAGCATGAGGCGCAGCCTGGCACGGCCGTCGATGGTGCCGGCGCGCAGCACCAGCGGCGTGCGGCGGCTGCGGTCGGTCATCTGCGCGCCGAGCCGGTCGACTTGAAGGGTGTCGACCTGCAGCGCCCATGGGGCGCCATTGCGGGACAGCGTACCCCTCGCCTGCCCGAGGCCGCGCTGCCGCGACTGCACGGCCGGGTCAACAGGCGTAATGCTGCTGCCCGATGGGCGCCCGATGGCGACCTGTCCGTCGGCGATTCGGAGCTGCTGCGCGGCCAAACGCCTGCCTTGCAGGTCGAAATGTCCCTGCTGCATCTGGACCGAGCCGAGGGCGAGCGCCACCTGCTGGGCGCCCGGCGCCTGCAGCTTGGCCTGCTGCAGCCGGGCCTCGATGCCGCTGGCCACCACCCCGAAGGCCGGGCCGGTGGCCAGTACCAGCTGCAAGGACCCGGCCATGTCACCGATGTCTGCCGCCAGCGTCGGCTGGCGGTTGCGGTCCCGGTAATGAAAGCCGACCTGGCCCAGGGACAGTGCCGCGACCTGCAGCGTCCAGCCCGGCGCGGCCTCCTGCGCGCTGACGGCCGCGCTGGCGCCCTGCGGCTGTGCGGCAAGCACCCAGTTCATGCGCCCATCGGGCGCGACGGCCATGGTAGTCTCGCCGCCCTGGAACTCCAATGTCGCCAACGCCGCGGCGCGTCGCGCCACATCCAGGCTGCCGCCGCCGGCCGTGATGCGCTGCATCGCCAGCAGCCGGCCGTCCTCACCGGCGCGGGCGAGCAGCACGTCGGCCAGGTCGATGGCAATGCCATCCAGGCGCAGGGACTCGCCGGCACTGTAGGCATAACGGGCCGACAGGTTGGCGCTGGCCTGCATTTCGGACAATCGCAGCCTGTCGCGCACGAAGGGCCAAAGCGCGGCGGCTTGCAGGCCGCTCAGCTGCACATTGCCAGTCAGATCAAGCGCCGGTTGCAGCACGGCGCCACCGCGCCACTCCAGCGCGCCACCGCCCGGCAAGGTAGCGCTCAGGCTGTGGGTGGCGCGCCGGTTGACCATGTTGGACAGGCCGTTCGCCTGCAGGCTGAGCGGCGCGAGGGTCGCGCTGGCTGGCTGGGCGCCAGTGAGGTCAGTGAAGACCAGGCTGGCCTGAGGCACATCGAGCTGGCGCAGGACCGCCGCCTGCGCGCCCCGGCCGGGATCGCCGTCCGGGCCTGCGAGGCGCTGCGCGAGTTCAGCCAGGTTCAGCCCGCCGCCGGGTTCGCGCACCAGATGTACCCGCAAGCCTTGGAGCGCCAGCCTGTCCAGCGTCCAGGTGCGGCGGAACAGGCCCACCCAGTCCAGGTCGGCCGACAACTCGTCAAACGCAATTACCGGGCTGCCGTGCCGGCCCTCGATGCGGACATCGCGCACCTCCAGGGTGAGCAAAAAGGGGTTGGCGCGCACCACGCCGACCAAGACGCCGCGCCCGAGCCGTTCCTGCAGCCAGGGTGCGAGCCGGTGTTCGGCCAGCCACGGCGCCAGCAGAAAGCCGGCCGCCGCATAAATCAGCACCAGCGCTGCCAGAACGACGGCAACTTGCTTCAGGCGCTGGGCGCGCATCACCGCCTGCCCTCCTGTTCGGACGGCTGGACACCTACCCGGACTCGGCCCGGACCGCTTAACGCTTCGCTTGCGTCCAGAGCGTCAGGACGAGCGGCGGGAAGCGGCAAAAAGCCCGACTGGATCCTCATGACCTCAGTCTGGGGACTGCTGCGGCCAGGGCTGTCAGCCCTTTCACTTCGTCGCTGTAGGACAACCAAGACCGTGTAGACAGCCATGGCCGCAGGATTCGGTGCGCCGGCAGCCTTGGCGGGACATTGCTGTCGGAATCGGCTGACGGACCGGAGCGAAACTGGCGCACGCCGAGCGACGGCCTCCTGCGCAAGGCTCAAGCATGTCTTGCGGCTACGTGGCAGACACCCCTGCAAGGGGCGGCCGATCAGCTTGTCAGCCTTATCCAGGAAAAAACCATGCGCCCACTTCCACGCCTGATCGCCGCCCTGGCGCTGGCAGCCTGCGCCGCCAGCAGCCAGGCCCAAGTCCACGAAACCCGCCAGGGCGACCATCTGCTGCGCAGCTCCACGGTGGCCAGCAACCGCATCGACCCGGCCACGGCGGCGCAGCACGGGATCGAGCCGGCCGCCAGCCGGGCCGTGCTCAATGTGCTGGTGCTCAGGCGCGGCGGCGCGGCAGACACCCCCGTCGCGGCCGCAGTGACCGCGTCCATGCAGAACCTGGCCGGCGTGCGGCGCGACATCAGCCTGCGCGAGGTCAACGAAAACGGCCGGGTGTCCTATGTGGGCAGTTACGACTTCCTGCCCCGCGAGGTGATCGATTTCGAGATCACCGCCTTGCCCGACGGCGCGCCGCCCGGCAGCATGCTCAAGCTCAGCTACCGGGAGCGGATGTGGCGTTACTGAAGCGAAGGCAGGCCCGTGCCGTGAAGGCCCGTCGCGCTGGGCGCTGCGCCAGCCCCAACCTGACGTGGTCAATCCCCGAACCGAGCCGTCCCCATGTGGTTTGACGGCTGGCAAGGCATTGCCCGGGTGGTGGTGATCGGCCTGTCGGCGTATGCCGCGCTGATCGCGCTGCTGCGCATTTCCGGCAAGCGCACCCTGTCCAAGCTCAATGCCTTCGACCTGGTGGTCACCGTGGCGCTGGGCTCGACTTTTGCCACCGTGCTGCTGTCCAAGGAAGTCGCCCTGGCCGAAGGCATTGCCGCCTTTGCGGTGCTGATCTTCGGGCAGTATGCGGTGGCCAGGCTCTCGGCGCGCTACGGGGCGGTGCGCCGCGCCGTCAAGTCGGAGCCCCGGGTGCTGCTCTACCGTGGTCGTTTGCTCAACGATGCGATGCGCCAGGAGCGGGTCACGGCCGACGAGATCGAGTCGGTGGTCCGGGGCGCGGGCCTGGGCGCGCTGGAGCAGGCCGGCGTGGTGGTGCTGGAGACCGACGGCAGCTTTCATGTGCTGCCCAGGGGGCAAGCCGACGGCTCGGCGATGCCGGGCGGCGGCGACCCGGCGCAGGACGACACAGCCCGTGGCCGGCAGCCGGGCGGCAGTCGATGAACCGCCTGCACAGCTTCTGGATCGACCTTCGCGCCAGCCTGTGGTTCGTGCCTTCGCTGATCGTGCTGGGCTCGATGCTGGCCGCCGTGCTGATGACCGAAACCGAAGGACGGGTGGGCACGGAGCTGGTAAAGCGCTGGCCCCGGCTGCTCGGCGCCAGCGCCGACGCATCGCGCGCCATCCTGGCGGCGATTGCCACCTCGATGGTGACCGTGGCCGGCGTGGTCTTCTCGATCACCATCGTGGCGCTGTCGCTGACCTCGACGCAGTATTCGCCCCGGGTGCTGCGCAACTTCATGCGCGACCGGCCGACCCAGGTGGTGCTGGGCGTGTTCATGGGCATCTTTGCCTACTGCCTGATCGTGCTGCGCACCGTTCGCGGCGCCGAAGACGGCGACTTCATCCCGTCGCTGGCGGTGCTGGCCGGCATGGTCTATGCGCTGGCCGGCGTGGCCCTGCTGATCTACTTCATCCACCATGTGGCCCAGAGCATCCAGGCCGCCTCCATCCTGGAGCGTATCGCGCACGACACGGCCGGCGCCATCGAAAAGCTGTTCCCGCAAGACATCGGCCAGCCGGCCGCGCACCACCCGGCCCTGGCGCCGGTGCTGCCCCGGGACTGGACGGCGGTGCGGGCCGACCAGGACGGTTACGTGACCGGCATCGACAGCGACAGCGTGCTGCAATTTGCGCTGGACCACGGCCGCATCGTGCGCCTGGCCGTTGCGACCGGCGCTTTCGTCGTGACCGGCAGCCCGGTGGTCGAGCTGAGCGGCACCGACGCGCCAGCCGAGGACGACGCGCAGCGCCTGCGCGGCTGGGTCAGCCTGGCGCCGCAGCGCGCGGTGGAGCAGGACGCGGCCTTCGGCCTGCAGCAGCTGGTCGATGTGGCGCTCAAGGCGCTGTCGCCCGGCATCAACGACCCGACCACCGCCTGCATGTGCATCGACCGGCTCGGCGCGCTGCTGGCGCGGCTGGCCTCGCGGCGCATTCCGGATCCGCACCGCATGGCCCAGGGACGGCTGCGGGTGATCGCGCCGGCGCCAGACTTTGCCGCCATCGTGAAGCTGGCCTTGGACCCGGTGGTGGCCCACAGCCGGGGCGACCTGCAGGTGCTGGGGCGGATGCTCGACGCAATCGGCTTTGTCGCCAAGGCCAGCGCCGATCCGCAGCGCCATGCCAGCCTGGCCCATGCCACCCGCAATATCTACCGCGAACTGTGCCGGGTGGAGCCCCTGATCCGTTCGGCGCCGGCCCGGCGCCGCGCCCGCCTGCTGGAGCGCTCGCTGCGCAACGCCAGCATCGGCTGAGCGACAGCGCCACCCCTGAAGGAGCCGCCATGGATTTCGACTTGAGCGAGGCCACCGGGGCGCTGCAGGATTTGGCCAACGGCTTTGTGCAGCGGCTGCCCTGCCTGCTGCTGGCGGTGGTCGTGTTCCTGCTGATTTACGCCCTGGCCGCGCTGGTGCGCGGCAGCATCCGGGCGCTGGCGATTGCTCGTAGCTGTACTGGGCAACGATGTTTTCATTGAAAAAGCCGAAGGTGCGCTGGTCGGGCGTGGCCGTGAGGCCAATCAGGCTGGCGTCGAAGTAGTCGAGCACCTGTTTCCACAGGTTGTAGATGCTGCGGTGGCATTCGTCGATGACGATGAAGTCAAACGCCTCCACGGCCACGACCACGGCCGGGTTGTAGCGCACCAGCCGGGCCGGTTTGGCGGGCAGTTGCACTTCCGCCAGCGACACGTCTTCGGCCGATTCGTCGAGGGGCTCGCCCGACAGCACCGAATACAGGCGCTGGATGGTGGAGATGACGACTTGCGCCTGCGGGTCGATGGCGCTGCTGGCCAGCCGCTGCACGTTGTACAGCTCGGTGAATTTTCGGCCATCGTCGGGCGGGCTGTAGGCCATGAACGCCTGGTGCGCCTGCTTGCCAAGGTTGCGCGTATCGACCAGAAACAAAATCCGTTTGGCACCGCCGAACTTGAGCAGGCGGTGCACGGACGTGATGGCGGTGAAGGTCTTGCCCGCGCCGGTGGCCATGTGCACCAGCGCGCGCGGCTTGTTCAGCGCCAGTGAGGTTTCCAGCCCGGTGACGGCGCTGACCTGGCAGTCGCGCAGGTCGCGCTCGGGCAGCGCGGGCATGCGGTCTTTCAGGCGGCGGCGCAGGGTGTCGGGCTGGCGCAGCCAGTGGTCCAGCGTTTCGGGTCTGAAGAAATGAAAGATTTAGCGGGCGCGCGGGGCCGGGTCGCGGCCATCGGTGAAATGGATGATCTGCCCGGTGGACTCGAACAAAAAGGGCAGCGGTGTGGTGTCCTTACGCCATTTAGGGGTGGCACTGGCGTAACGCTCGGTCTGCGCTTCATGCGCGGTGATGTTGGCGCCTTGCTCGTCGCGCTTGGCCTCGATCACGCCGACGGCGATGCGCTTGACAAACAGCACATAGTCGGCCGGGCCGGTGTCGGTCGGGTGTTCGCGCACCGCAATGCCGGTGGCGGCGCCCCGGTTGAGCGGCTTGAGGTCTTGCACCCACCAGCCCGCCAGGGCGAGCGTGTGGTCGATTTTTTCCCTGGCGTTGGCTTCTGGCGTCATGGCTACATTTCCTTGCAAGGCATTCCAGGCGAGCCCCTGCGGTGCCAGGAAGAAAATTTCAAGCAAAAAAAGCCATCGGCGCACGCTGTGCTTGCGAAGCCAGCTATTTATTTCATAGCAATTATGGCTTTTTTGTCCGCGCCAGCACGCTGGCCAGCGCCTTGCCGGTTGGCGTTCCCAGCGCCACCACCGCCTCGGGTGGCGCGGACGCCACGACCAGGCCGCCGGCGTTGCCGCCGTCCGGACCCAGGTCGATCACCCAGTCGGCTTCGGCGATCACGTCGAGGTCGTGCTCGATGACGATCACACTGTGGCCGCCGTTGACCAGCCGGTGCAGCACATGGATCAGCTTTTCCACGTCGGCCATGTGCAGGCCGACCGTCGGCTCGTCCAGCACATACAGCGTGTGCGGCGCCTTCTGGCCGCGCCGGGTGATGTCGTCACGCACCTTTGACAGTTCGGTCACCAGCTTGATGCGCTGCGCCTCGCCGCCCGACAGTGTGGGCGACGGCTGGCCGAGCGTGAGGTAACCCAGGCCCACGTCTTTCAGCAGTTGCAGCGGATGGCCGATGGCCGGCATGGACGCAAAAAAATCCACCGCCTCATCGACTTCCATCTTCAGCACGTCACCAATGCTTTTGCCGCGCCAGGTGACGGCCAGCGTCTCGGGGTTGAAGCGCGCGCCGTGGCAGGTTTCGCACAGCACTTTCACGTCAGGCAGAAAGCTCATGCCGATGGTGCGAACGCCTGCGCCCTCGCAGGTCGGGCAGCGGCCTTCGCCGGTGTTGAAGGAAAAGCGCCCGGCCGCGTAGCCGCGCGCGCGCGCTTCGAGCGTGTCGGCGAACAGCTTGCGCACCGTGTCCCAGAAGCCGATGTAGGTCGCCGGGCAGGAGCGCGGCGTCTTGCCGATGGGGGTCTGGTCGACCTCTAAAACACGGTCAACGACCCGGTAGCCTTCGATGCGCTCGCAGCCGGTCCAGGCCGGGTGTTTTCCGGCGTCGTCGGCTTCGCGCCCGGCTTTGGTCGAGCGCAGCGTGACACCGGCATGGACATTGGTCAGCAGCACGTCGCGCGCCAGCGTGGATTTACCGGAACCTGAAACGCCGGTGACGGCGACCAGGCGGTACAGCGGGACGTCGACAGAAACGTTCTTGAGGTTGTGCAGGCTGGCGCCTTCGACTTTCAGCCAGGAGGTGTAGGGGCTGGCGGCGGCGGGAGTGCTGTTGTGCAGGGCGCTGGCCGTGGCGGCTGCGGCTTTGAGGGCCTGGGCTTTCAGGGCGGCCTGCTTGGCTTTGCTCAAGGGTTTGGCCGGGAGCGGGGAGCCCTCACCCCTGCCCTCTCCCTGAGGGAGAGGGAGTAAGTCGGGCGCGCGAACTGAATCACCAGCGCTGGCATCCGTTTCGCTCCCTCGCCCCTCCGGGGAGAGGGCTGGGGTGAGGGGCGGCTTCGTCACGCGCCACGCATGCAGCGGATGAATCAAGGGATGGGCCAGATAGCGCCCGGTCAGCGACTCGGGCACGGCAGACAGTTGCGCCGCCGTGCCCTGCGCCACCAGCTGCCCGCCGCGCTTGCCGGCACCGGGGCCGATGTCGATGATGTTGTCGGCGCGGCGAATCGTGTCTTCGTCGTGCTCGACCACCACCAGCGTGTTGCCGCGCTCGCTGAGCTTGCTTAAAGCGCCGAGCAGTATCTGGTTGTCGCGCGGGTGCAGGCCGATGGTGGGCTCGTCCAGCACGTAGCAGACGCCCTGCAGATTCGAGCCGAGCTGCGCGGCCAGCCGGATGCGCTGCGCCTCGCCGCCCGACAGCGTGGGCGCGCCCCGGTCGAGCGTGAGGTAACCCAGACCCACGTCTTCAAGGAATTCGAGCCGGCTCTTGATCTCGGGCACCAGGTCTCTGGCAATGCCGGCTTCGCGGCCCGTCAGCGCGAGCGTGTCCACCCAGGCGCGGATGTCGGTCACGCTCAGGCGGGCGATGGCGGTGATGGGCCAGCCTTGGCTTTGGCGGGCCGCGCTGCCCTCTCCCTGAAGGAGAGGGAGTAAATCGGGTACCGCCACACCCGCAGGAGGTGGCATCTCCGAGGGTTTCGGCACAAGGGTAAGCAAGCCGGGAACCGCCTTGTCCGTATCCATGTCCGTTGGCACGTTGCGGTCTGCCTGCGGGCGCGAGTCGGGCAAATCTTGCTCCCTCGCCCCTTTGGGGAGAGGGCTGGGGTGAGGGGCTGCCCCCGCACCGAACAAAACAGCACGCGCCGTGGCATTGAGCCGCGTGCCGGCACAGCCCGGGCAAACCGCATCCAGCACATCATCGACCTCCGGTTCGCCAAAGGTCTGCTCGCGGCCCTTGTTCTCGTCGCTGCTCAGCACCGAATCGTCGAAGGCCTGGCGCTGGTCTTTGGTCAACTTGACGCCGGTGCCGACGCAGTCCGGACACCAGCCATGCTTGCTGTTGTAGCTGAACAGGCGTGGGTCGAGTTCGGGGTAGGAGGTGGAACACACCGGACAGGCGCGGCGCGTCGAAAAAGCTTCGATGCGGCCCATTTTCTGGGTGCTGGCGCCTGCCCGCATCGCGTCGTGCAGCCCGTCGAGCGGCGCCAGCACATGCACCACCCCTTTGCCATGCTCCAGCGCGGTCGCCAGCGCGGCGCGCAACTCGGCTTCGTTGTCGGGCGTGACGTGAATGTCGGCAATTGGCAGTTCGACCGTGTGTTCCTTGAAGCGGTCGATGCGCGGAAACTGGGTGGTCGGCAAAAACTCGCCATCGACTCGCAGATGCGTGTAGCCGCGTGGCCGCGCCCAGTCGGCCAGCTCGGTGTAGACACCCTTGCGGTTCATCACCAGCGGCGCCAGCAGGCCGATGTGCTGGCCGCGATAAGTCTTGAGCAGCTGCGCGGCAATGCTTTCCGGACTCTGCGGCATGACCGCCGCGCCGTCCTTCACGCAATGCTGGATGCCGAGCTTGACGTACAGCAGGCGCAAAAAGTGCCACACCTCGGTGGTCGTGCCGACGGTGGACTTGCGCCCGCCGCGCGACAGCCGCTGCTCGATGGCCACCGTTGGCGGAATGCCATAGACCGCATCGACTTCGGGCCGGCCGGCCGGCTGCACGATGCTGCGCGCGTAGGCATTGAGCGATTCGAGATAGCGGCGCTGGCCTTCGTTGAACAAAATGTCGAAGGCCAATGTCGATTTGCCCGAGCCGCTGACGCCGGTCACCACGTTGAACTTGCCGCGTGGAATATCGACCGACAGGCTTTTGAGGTTGTTTTCTTTGGCGTTGACGATCTGGATCAGGTTGGAGAACGCGGGCCGTGTCTTCCAGGCCCGGGGCCGCTGCTCCTCGACCTGGTGCGTCTGGTTCATGGTCAGTTCGTACTCGCGCAGCGCCAGCGCGGTGTGCGACGTGGGGTGCTGGCGAACGGTTTCCGGTGGCCCTTCGGCAACCAGCAGGCCGCCGCCCTCGCCGCCTTCGGGGCCGAGGTCGATCAGCCAGTCGGCCGAGCGGATCACGTCCAGGTTGTGCTCGATGACGATCAGCGAATGGCCGGCCTCCAGCAACCGGCGCAGCGCGCGCATGAGCTTGGCGATGTCGTCGAAATGCAGGCCGGTGGTCGGCTCGTCGAACAAAAACAGCGTGCCGCGATGTGGGCGCATCAGCGCCAGCCCCTGCCGGCTCAGGCTGGGTTTGGCCGCCGACTTGCTGGCACCGGCCAGGAAACCCGCGAGCTTGAGCCGCTGGGCTTCGCCGCCCGACAGCGTGGGCACCGGCTGGCCGAGCTTGACGTATTCCAGCCCCACATCAACGATGGGCTGCAGGGCGCGCATGACCTCGCGGTCCTGCGCGAACAACTGCACCGCCTCGCTGACCGTCAGGTCAAGCACATCGGCCACGTTCAGCAACCGGGGCATCAGCTGGCCAATGGCTTTTCGCTCAATGGTGACTTCAAGGATTTCAGGCCGGTAGCGCTTGCCGTCGCAGTCGGGGCAGCGCAGGTACACGTCGCTCAAAAACTGCATATCGACATGCTCGAAGCCCGAGCCGCCGCAGGTCGGGCAGCGGCCGTCGCCGTTGTTGAAGCTGAATTTCGTCGCGGTGTAGCTGCGCTGCCGGGCCAGCGGCGCCTGGGCAAACAGTTCGCGCACGGCGTCCCAGGCACCGACATAGCTGGCCGGGTTGGAACGCGCGGTCTTGCCGATGGGCGACTGGTCGACAAACACCACGTCCGTCAGGTGGTCGGCGCCCATCAAGCGGTCATGCAGGCCCGGCGTTTCGGTCGCCTTGCCGAACTGGCGCAGCAGCGCCGGCGCGACGATGTCCTGCATCAGCGTCGATTTTCCGGAACCGCTGACGCCGGTCACGCAGACCAGGCGCTGCAGCGGAAACGCGATGGTCAGGTTTTGCAGGTTGTGGTCGCGCGCACCTTCCAGAATCAGGCGCGGCGTGCTCTCAGTCACGGCGCGCTTCAGCCCCATGCCGACCTGCTTGCGCCCACCCAGATAAGCGCCGGTCAGCGTGTCGGCATGCCGGACGTCTTCGGGCGGACCGTCGAACACGATCTGGCCGCCCCGCTCGCCCGGCCCCGGCCCCATGTCAATCATGCGGTCGGCGGCCAGCATGACGGCCGGGTCGTGTTCGACCACGACCAGCGTGTTGCCGGCGTCCACCAGCCGGCGCATGGCCTGCGTGATGCGGTTCATGTCGCGCGGGTGCAGGCCGATGGACGGCTCGTCAAGCACAAACAGCGTGTTGACCAGCGAAGTACCGAGTGCGGTGGTCAGGTTGATGCGCTGCACCTCGCCACCCGACAAGGTGCGGCTCTGGCGGTCGAGCGTCAGGTAGCCGATGCCGACATCGCAGAGGTATTTCAGCCGGGTCTGGATTTCCTCGAACAGCGATTTCAGCGCCTTTTGCTCGGCATCAATGCCCTCGGCGGCGAGCGACAGGCTGCCGGAGAACTTTTGCAGCCGGTCAATCGGCAGCCGCATCAGGTCATGCAGGCACAGCCCCGGCATCGCTTCAAGCTGCGCGCGCGTCCATTGCACGCCCACCGGCATGAAACGCTCGGCGGGCGGCAACACCGCATCGGCGGCTTCTTTCGTGCCCAGCCGCCACTGCAGCGATTCGAGCTTGAGGCGCGCGCCGCCGCAGGTTTCGCAGGTGGTGTAGCTGCGGTACTTGGACAGCAGCACCCGGATGTGCATCTTGTAGGCCTTGCTTTCCAGGTAGGCAAAAAAACGCTTGATGCCGAACCAGTGCTTTTCCCATTTGCCGCGCCAAGCCGGCGAGCCGTTAATGACCCAGGCCTGCTGCTCGGGCGTGAGCTTGTACCAGGGCGTGTCGCGCGGAATGCCTTCGGCCTCGGCGTGGCGCATCAGGTCGTCCTGCGCTTCCTTCCAGGCCGGCGTCTGCATGACCTTGATGGCGCCTGCACGCAGCGTGAGCTTGTCATTTGGAATCACCAGCCCGTAATCGACGCCAATCACGCGGCCAAAGCCTTTGCAGGTTTCGCACGCGCCCATCGCCGAGTTGAATGAAAACAGCGACGGCGTGGGCTCGGTGTAACGCAAGTCGCTCTCCGGACAATGCAACCCAGTAGAAAAACGCCACATCTCCTCGGCGGCACCTTCCTCGCCGTTCTGGACATAGACATTCAGCCGGCCGCCGCGCTTGAGTGCCGTTTCAATCGCCTCAATCGCACGGATTTTTTCGGTGATGTGCAGGCGAAAGCGGTCGGCCACCACGTCAAGCAGCTTGTGCGGCCCGGCCGGCGTGGCGACTTCGCGCTCGGCATGCACACGGGTGAAGCCGCTGGCCGACAGCCACTGTTCGACTTCTTCGGCGCTGGTATTGCCGGGCAGCTCGACCGGAAAGGTCATGATGACGCGCGGGTCGCTGGCCTCGGTGCGCGCCATCAGTTCGGCGTAGATGGATTCGGGCGTGTCGTGCCGCACCGCCTGTGCCGTCTGCCGGTCGAACAGCTGTGCGGCCCGGGCATAGAGCAGCTTCAGGTGGTCATTGAGTTCCGTCATCGTGCCGACGGTCGAGCGCGACGAGCGCACCGGATTGGTCTGGTCGATGGCAATCGCCGGCGGCACGCCTTCGACCTTTTCCACCGCTGGCTTGTCCATGCGGTCAAGGAACTGCCGCGCATAGGCCGAGAAGGTTTCGACATAGCGGCGCTGGCCTTCGGCAAACAGCGTGTCGAACACCAGACTCGACTTGCCCGAGCCGCTGGGGCCGGTGACCACTGTCAACTCGTTTGTCCGAATATCGAGGTCAATATTTTTGAGATTGTGCTGGCGCGCGCCGCGAATGCGGATGGTTCCCTGGGACATCGGTGAAGGTCTTTCCTGAAGAAGTCGAACATTCTAGAGTTCCGGAACGGCGTGCGTGCGCGCGCAACAAAGCAGCCCCAATGGACACGGTCCTTCACGAATTTGCAGAAAAACAGCCGCACTTCTGGATAAAAAGAGGGCGAAATGGCGGACCGCAGACCAACAAGCCCGCAAACCCAGGCCCCAGGCCCCAGGCCCCAGGCCCCAGGCCCCAGGCCAACAGTGCTGCACATGCCGGGCTGTGCATCGGGTCAAGCCGGCGTGGACTTTGGCCAGCCCTGCCAATAATGGTTTTCACATAGGCTGGCGACGTGACTTTGGCGTTAAATGAAACATTCTTTTCAATTAAATACAGGTTGTCGCAATGAAGAAAATAATCCTATGGTGCGCTGCCATCCTGGCTGCCACCCTGAGCCCTGCCAGCCAGGCCCAGATCCTGGTTGGGCAGACGGCAGGCTTCACCGGTGCAGTGGCCGCTGGCGTCAAGGAAACCACGGACGGTGCTGCGCTTTACTTCAATTCTGTCAATGCCAAAGGCGGTGTGGGCGGGCAAAAGATCGAGCTGATTTCCCTGGACGACAAGTTCGATGTCAAGCTGGCGGTGGACAACGCGCGCAAGCTGATTGAAGAAAAAAACGTGGTGGCAATGTTCCTGACACGCGGCACGCCGCACACCGAAGCCATTATTCCCCTGCTTGACAAGCATGGCGTGCCGCTGATCGGTCCTTCGACAGGTGCGATGGTGCTGCACCAGCCGGTCAAGAAGCATGTCTTCAATGTGCGGGCAACCTACCAGCGTGAAGCAGAAAAGGTCATTGCGCATTTGGCTTCCTTTGGCATCACCCGGATTGCGCTGGTCTACCCAGACGACAGCTTTGGTGCCGATGGGCTGGCCGGTGCCCAAAAAGGCATGGCAACGGCCAAGCTCACGCCAGTGGCAATGGAAAAATTCGACCGTACCAATCCTGACTTCAGCGAGATAGCGCCCAAAATCTACCAGGCCAATGCGCAGGCCGTCATCATGGTTGCCTCGGGACAGGCGGTCGCCAAGGGGGTGAAAGCCTTGCGTGCGGCAGGCTCCGCTGCGCAGATCGCCACCTTGTCCAACAATGCCTCCAGCGGCTTTGCCAAGAGTCTGGGTGACAACGCGCGCGGCGTGATCGTGACGCAGGTATTTCCGTCAGAACGGTCCATCAACTATTCAATGGTCAAGGAAGCCCAGGACTTGCTCAAGGCCAGCTCCAAGATGCCAGGAGAACTCAGCCCGGCCATGCTGGAGGGTTTTGCGGCGGCCAAGGTGCTGGTGGAAAACTTGCGTCGTGCCGGCCCCAAACCGAGCCGTGAAACAATCCAGACGGCGCTGGAAGGCATGCGCAAGTTCGACCTGGGCGGGCTGGAGGTGAACTTCAGCCCGGAAGATCACACCGGACTTGACTTTGCAGACCTGTCCATCATCGGCACCGATGGCAAGTTCAAACGCTGATCAGTGGCTCAGTCGTAAAGAGAGCTTTGGAGCTCCCTGAATTTCTCGGGGCCCACGGCGTCCTTGATGCGCGGGGCCAGTTCCCTGAGCTTGTCCAGGTCGCTGGCCGCCTCGACGGCCAGGTTCAGCCGGAAACCACGCAATCCCAGGCCGGCCGTCAGGCGGGTGGCGATGGGATAGCACTTTGAATAACGCGCCTGCGCCGTGGCGCTGGGCAGGCTGCCCGGGCCCGAGGAAAAAGGCAAGGCAGGAGAAGCAGCCGCGGCCGGGGAAGGCACCACAGCCCGGAGGGCCAGCTTGCTGGCCGGCGCGCTGGCTGCGGCGGGCGCCTGGGCAGGCTCCTCCCGGGGCGCCAGCAGCCCCTGCGACACCAGGTGGCCGATGTCCTCCGGGGTGACGCCAAGCCCGACCGTGGCTTTCATGACCTCCTGCAGGTCACGCTTGCCGTCAAACAAAATGAAGGCTGCACGTTGCCGGGGGGTCAGCAAGACGGTCCGGCTCTGAAAAGCTGACTGGCCGTGTTGTGTTTTCATGTAGATCATGGCGTGCTTTCGGTAGGTGCCAGGGTCTGGGCAATGACGCCTGGCGAGAATTGCCGGCCATTGCATCTTTAAGCTTTTTTGCCTTTTACAAAGCCGCCTCGTTGTTGATTCCTTTGGATCGCGGCCGGCAGGCCGGCTCCGGACGGCGCGGGGTCAGCCGTGCCGCGACAGGCCGTGCATGGCCATGCCGTGCTTTTCACCGCCAAGGTCAATGTCGCCGCCCTGATTCAGCAGGAACACCGCCAGGCCGGCAAACAACAGGAACCCGATCACTATTTTCCACATGGCAGTTTCTTTTTTAAAAACAGGCCCTTGCCGGATGACAAGGGCCTGGGGATTGACAGGAATTTCAAAGGGGCGCCGGCCGCGGCGCTGGCGCCCGTCGCATGGCCATCAGTCGTTGGCGTAGATGTCGACGTCCTTGGTTTCCTTGATGAACAGCGTGCCGATGACGAAGGTCGAGGCGGCAATGATGATGGGGTACCACAGGCCGTTGTACATGTTGCCGGTCTGCGCCACGATGGCAAAGGCGGTGGTGGGCAGCAGGCCGCCAAACCAGCCGTTGCCGATGTGATAAGGCAGGCTCATGGAGGTGTAGCGGATGCGGGTGGGGAACATTTCGACCAGCATGGCAGCGATCGGGCCATACACCATGGTCACCAGCAGCACCAGGTAAAACAGGATCAGGGTGACCATGAACTTGTCCACCTTGGCCGGGTCGGCCTTGGACGGGTAACCGGCGGTCTTCAGCGCGTCGGCCACGGACTTCTTGAATTCAGCATCCTTTTTCTTGGCTTCGTCGGCCGGCAGGCCCTTGGCGGTGTAGCTGGAAATCTCGGTCGTGCCGATCTTGATAGTGGCCGGCATGCCGGCCTTGCCTGGCGCGTTTTCATAGCTGACCGAAGCGCCGGCCAGCACCTGTTTGGCAATGTCGCAGGAACTGGTGAACTTGACGGTGCCGGTCGGGTTGAACTGGAACGAGCATTCCGAAGCGTCGGCAGTCACCACCACCTGGTTGGCGGCCTGTGCGGCAGCCAGGTCAGGGTTGGCGGCCTTGGTCAGTGCGGTGAACACCGGAAAGTAGGTCAGCGCCGCCAGCAGGCAGCCGGCCATGATGATCGGCTTGCGGCCAATCTTGTCCGACAGCATGCCGAAAATCACAAAGAAAGGCGTGCCCAGGATCAGCGAGTAAGCCACCAGGATATTGGCCGTCGGGCCGTCCACCTTCAGCGCCTGCGTCAGGAAGAACAAGGCATAGAACTGGCCCGAGTACCAGACCACGGCCTGGCCGGCGGTCAGGCCGATCAGCGCCAGAATCACGATTTTCAGGTTTTTCCACTGGCCGAAGGATTCGGACAGTGGCGCCTTGGAGGTCTTGCCCTCGGCCTTCATTTTCTGGAAGGCAGGCGACTCGTTCATGGACAGGCGGATGTACACCGACACCGCCAGCAGCAGGATCGAGACAAGGAACGGAATGCGCCAGCCCCAGTCGGCAAAGGCGGCCTCGCCGACGGCGGTGCGCACGCCCAGGATGACCATCAGGCTCAGAAATAAACCCATCGTGGCAGTGGTCTGGATCCAGGAGGTGTAGGCGCCGCGCTTGTGGTGCGGCGCATGCTCGGCCACATACACCGCTGCGCCGCCGTACTCGCCGCCCAGCGCCAGGCCCTGCAGCATGCGCAGGGCAATCAGGATGACCGGCGCGGCAACCCCGATGGAGGCATAGTTGGGCAGCAGACCGACGATGAAGGTGGACAGGCCCATGATGACGATGGTCACCAGGAAGGTGTACTTGCGTCCAACCATGTCGCCCAGGCGGCCAAACAGCAGCGCGCCAAAGGGCCGGACGATGAAACCGGCGGCAAAGGCCAGCAGCGCGAAAATGAACGCCGAGCCGGCGTCCAGTCCGCTGAAGAATTGCTTGGCAATGATGGCTGCCAGTGAACCGTAGAGGTAAAAGTCGTACCACTCGAAAACCGTGCCCAGCGAAGAGGCGAAGATCACCTTCTTCTGCTCCGCTGACATCGGTCTGTTGTCGATTGCAGGTGTCGTCATTGTCTTGTCTCCAAATAATAAATGCCTCCGAACTGGAAGCTATTGCTAGTATTTTGGATACAGCTGTCACAAGTCTGACGTGAAAATAACAATACCTTTCATGAAACTTTCGCCAAGCTGACAAACCAAGTAATAACCCTTGGAAAATTTTTCAACATGTGAAATATATCCGTGAAAACCCTAGCGGAGACGGACAGTTCCTGACGACACCGCATCAACCCCTTTCCAGTCCGGCCCGTCAAACCAGGGGTTGCCGAGCAGGTAAGCACGCAGCATGGGAAGCGCGTCCAACCCCCAGAAAAGCCTGTCGTCCACGACGAAGGTGGGCACGCCGAAAACACCGTGTGCGATGGCGGCTTCGGTGTTTTTCTTCAGTTGGGCCTTGACGGCATCGCTGACGGGCGCTTGCTTTGGACGAAGTTGCGTCGCCAGCGCTTCCAGCCGCGGTGCATCGATGGCCTCGGCGCCACCCCTCCAGACATGGCGAAAAATGGTTTCACAGACATAGCGGTTGGGCGCTCCTGGTGTTGCCTCGGGACTGCAGGCCAGCGCCAGCCGCAGCAGCGCCAGGGGATTGAAGGGATGGCTGGCTGGCATCTCCAGGGCAATGCCCCGGCTGTGCGCCAGCCACAGCACCTGGCGGTAAGTCCATTCGCGCTTGGAGGCGATCTCGGCCGGCCCCAGCTGGCCATGGTGCTTCAGCAGGCCGGCGAACAGCACCGGCACATGGCTGACGCGGTAGCTCACGCCCATCAGCGCTTCGGGCAGGGCTTCAAACGCCAGATGCGCATAGGGCGAGATGAAGTCGAGATAGAACGTGATGTGTTTCATGGCGGGCGGTCCTTGTGTGAATTGAGCATAGCGGCAAGGCCCGCCACCGGCTCGCTGGCGGTGCCAGTCGTGCAGACCTTGCAGGGCGTGATGCGGCAGCGTTACCAGTCGGGACGGTTTCGAGCCGCTGCGGAACAGGTGGACCAATGCCCTAAACGCTATGAATTAAATAGCTACTTACGCATACAGATATTGCGCAAACAGCACTTTTAGCTTGAAACTTCAATACTTGAGCCGCGCATAGTAGGTTTCCTGCGCCGCCGCCCGCGCCTGCCGCAAGGTGTGGATGCCCATGCCCTGCAGCAGCGGCAGCAGGCGCAGCAGCACTTCGGCGGTCACCATGGCGTCGCCCAGCGCCGTGTGCCGGCCCAGCACGGTGATGTTGAAGCGCCCGGCAATGGCCTCTAACCGGTGCGATTCCTGGCTCGGATGCACCACCGCCGACAGCAGCAGCGTGTCGAGCACCGGCTGGTGAAAGGCCACGCCGGTGCGCGCCTCCTGCAGCTGCAGGAACTTCATGTCGAAGGCGGCGTTGTGTGCCACCAGCACCGTGTCCTGCGCAAACGCATGAAAGGCGGGCAGCACCTCGGCGATCGTCGGCTGGCCGGTGACCATGGCCTGCGTGATGCCGTGGATTGGAATCGAGGCGGCTGGAATCAATCGGCCCGGGTCCACCAGCTGCTCGAACGACTCCTGGCGCAGCAACCTGCCATTGACGATGCGCGCCGCGCCGATCTGGATGATCTGGTCGCCCTGCGACGGACTCAAACCGGTGGTCTCGGTGTCGAACACGGTGAAGGACAGCAACGACAGCGGCTGGTCGTCAAGCGCGCTGGCCTGTTCGCTGACCTGGAACAGGTCGAAATCGTAGTACTCGGGGCGGCTCTCGTGGTGCATGGTCTGCGCGGCGTCAAGCTGCTCCTGCTTGCTGGCCAGCGGCAGCAGAAAACGGAAAAAAGCCTGGTGCCGCACGCGCTCGCGCTCGAACCACATCTCGCCGCCGTGGCGCTCGACCACGTCACGCACCGTCAGCGGCGTGCTCTGGGTGCCGAAACGCATCGGGTCCATTTCCCAGGCCATGACGGTTTCGGTGCTCATCACCTGGCCGGACCAGATCAGATCGAGCTGCGCGCGCTGGCCGACCTGCTGCAGCCGCAGCTGCAAAAATTTCACGTCGAATTCATCGACCAGCCGGCCGGCCAAGTAGGTCAGCACCTGCAGCAGCGTGAAGCTTTCGACCTTGAGCCACAGGCTGGCGTCTGCGCCTTCGACCGCCACGCTGCGCTGGCAATGGCTTTCAATCTGGCGCTGGGCGGCGGTGACAAAGTCGGTGCCGAGCATTTCCTCCAGCGGCCAGCGCGTCTTGAGCCCCTGGGTCGAGCGCTGCACCAGGTCGGTGATGCGCGCGCTCATGGCGCTGACTTCTTCCCGCACCACGCGCAAAAACCGCTCGCGCATCTCGGGCTCCAGGTCGGTGTAACCGAGCATGTCCACCGCCGCCTGCATGTTGGCCAGGGACGAGCGGCTGCCCTCGGTCAGGCCGTGCAGCAACTGGTCGCGCAGCGTCGCTTCCTCGAAGCTCTGCGTCACGTTGTCCAGCATCAGCACAAAACCGCTGAGGCCGGCGTCCGGCTCAACACCCGTCGCCGGGTCGCGCACCGGCGCCATCTGCACGCGGATCAGCTGGCCGGAGCGCGTCGTGGTGACAAACTGCGCCGATGGGCTGCCCGCGCCCCGTCGCAGGCGCTGGTGGATGGTTTCCAGCGCATGCGCCACCAGCTGGCGGTCGAACACGGCGTAGATCGAGCGGCCAATGCCCATCAGCTCGGCGCCATCGGCCAGCGCCGGCGCTTGCGACAGGGCGCGAAACTGCAGCCGGGCCCGGCTGTTGTAGAGCAGGATGCGGCCGTCGAGGTTGCACACCACCACGCTTTGCGTCAGCTCGGCCATCAGCGCGGCCAGGCGGTTTTTTTCCTGCTGCACGCTGCGGCTGGCCAGCGCAATCTGCTCGGCCATGTCTTCACGCAGGCGGTCGCGCTGGGCGGCCAGTTGGTTGATGCTGCCGGCCAGTGCGCGGAGTTCGGCGCTGCCCTGGGGCGTGAGCTGCTGCGATTCGCTGGCGGCCAGCAGCACGCGGATTTCCTCCAGCAGGCGCGCCGGGGCGCTGGCGTAGCGCAGGTAAAGCGAATGCAGCCCATACGCCACGCCCGCCAGCGCCACGACCCAACTCATGCCAAGCAGGGCGATGCGCGGCCCCAGCACTGTGCCCACGGTTTCGCGCTCGCCGGGCGCCAGCGTGGACCAGACCAGCACCCCGCTCATGAGCAGCCAGGTGGCCAGGGCCAGACCGACGGCGGCAATCGCCAGCATCAGCCGGCGATCGGGCGGCTTCATGGCTGGACGCCGAGCATTTCAGCCACCTTGTGCGCCAGCTCGCGGGTGGAAAAGGGCTTGGTCATGTAGGCGTCCGCGCCCAGCGCCAGGCCCTTGGCCAGGTCGGTGTCGCGGCCCTTGGCGGTCAGCATCAGGATCTTGGTGGCCTGCAGTTCCTCGCTGGCGCGCACCGCCTGGCAGACTTCAAAGCCGGATTTTTTCGGCATCATCACATCGAGCAGCACCAGGTCGGGCCGGTCACGCGCAATCATGTCCAGTGCTTCCTGGCCGTCGCGGGCCACCAGCACGGTGTAGCCTTCGCGCTTCATCAGGTACTCGATCGAGACCACGATGTTCGGCTCGTCGTCGGCCACCAGTATTGTCAAGCTCATGTCTTGTCTCCTCTTGTTGCTTGCGCTTGCGGCATGGGCGCGTTCCAGGGCAGGTGAAACGCAAAGCAGGCACCCTGCCCGCTGCCAGGCGCCAGCCACAGGCGCCCGCCAAAATGCTCGACGATCTGGCGGCTGATCGGCAGGCCCAGGCCGGTGCCCTGCGGCCGCTTGAGGCCATCACCGCCTTGCAAAAAACGCTCAAAAATCAGGCTTTGCTGTTCAACCGGAACGCCGGGGCCATTGTCTTGCACGCACACTGTCAGGCCGCTGACATCGCTGGCCAAGCTGACCACCACCTGGCCGCCGGGCACCGGCACAAACTTGGCGGCGTTCGACAGCAGGTTCAGCACCACCTGCAGCAAGCGGTCCGGGTCAGCCCACAACCGCCGCACCGCCGGGGGCATGTGCAGCTGCACCGCACACTGATGTTCGCGAAACATCTCGGCGGTGGTCTCGACGGCCCGGGACAGCAGCGCGCGCAGGTCCACCTCGGCGTTGTGCCACTCGGCGTTGCCCGACTCGATCTTGGCCAGGTCCAGCACCTGGTTGACCAGGCGCGTCAGGCGCTCGGTTTCCGACACGATGATCCGCATGAAATGCTGGCGCTGCGCCAGGTCCATGTCGGCGTCATCGCGCATCAACTCGGCGAGCGCGCGGATCGAAGTCAGCGGCGTGCGCAGCTCGTGCGTGACCGAAGACATGAAATCGTCCTTCAGCCGGTCCAGGCTCTTGAGTTGCTCGTTGGCCTGGCGCAACTCGGCCGTTGCGCGCTCCAGCGAAGCTGACTTCTCTTCCAGTTCACGCGAATAGGCGCGAATTTGCGACGACTCATCGACGATGCGCAGCACGTCCTCGGGCGTGAGCACTTCTTCTTGCGCCACCGAGGCCACCAGCACCCGGGCCGAGGCGCTGCCGACGGCGCCGGCCAGCTGGGTTTCGACAAACTGCACCAGCCGGGCATCGGGCTGGATGTCGTCGACCTGGCGCACGCCGGCCTGGCGCGCATAGGAAGCGAACAAGGCCCGGGCCTTGGCCGCGCCCATGAAGCGCTCGCACAGGCGCAGCAAATCAGGCGCGTTGGCCTGGCCACGCCAGAACACCGGGCTGGACGCCGCCGTGCGCTGGAACACATCGACAAACAGCAGCGCCTGGCTGGCTTCCTGCCCCGACGGCGCGCGCCACAGCGACAGGCCGACATAAGCGCCGACGTTGACCAGCAGGCTCCAGAACAGCGCGTGCGTGAGGCCGTCCAAGCCCTGCAGGCCAAGCAGCTGTTCGGGCCGCAGCAGCGTGATGCCCCAGGGTCCGAGCGTCAGGAAGTCAGTGCCGAGCCAGCCTGACTTGGCAATCGACGGCAGCATCAGCGTGTACACCCACATCAGGAAACCGGCCAGCAAGCCGGCCAGCGCGCCGAGACGGGTGCCCCCCCTCCAGTACAGGCCGCCCAGCACCGCCGGCGCGAACTGGGCCACGGCCGCAAAGCTGATCAGGCCGATGCTGACCAGCGCATAGGCCTCGCCCGCCAGGTGAAAGTACACATAGCCCAGCACCAGCACCCCCAGGATGGCGGCGCGGCGGATGCCAAGGAGCAGGCGGCTCAGGTCCTGTCCGGCACCGCCGTGAAAGTGCCGCGAGCGCAGCAGCAGTGGCAACACCAGCTCGTTGCTGACCATAGTGGACACGGCAATGGTCTCGACAATCACCATGCCGGTCGCCGCCGACAGACCGCCGATGAAGGCGAACAGCGCCAGCATCGGCTGGCCGGCGGCCATTGGCAGCGACAGCACGAAGGTCTCGGGGTTCATCGGACTGTCGCTGAAATACAGCAGCCCGCCCAGCGCAATCGGCAGCACGAACAGGTTGATCAGCAGCAGGTAAAGCGGAAACACCCAGACCGCGCGGCGCAGGTGACTTTCGCGCACATTTTCCACCACCATCACCTGGAACTGCCGGGGCAGGAACAGCACCGACAGCATCGACAACAAGATCAGCGCAAACCATTGCGTCCAGGCAAAGTCAGCGCCCTGCTCCAGCCGCACCAGGCTTTGCAGGGCCGGCACCGCCTGGGCGCGGGCAAACAGGTCGCTCAGGCCGTCGAACAGGCCATAGACCACAAATACGCCCACCGCCAGGAAGGCCACCAGCTTGACCACCGACTCGAAGGCAATCGCCGCCACCATGCCCTCGTGGCGCTCGGTGGCGTCCAGGTGCCGGGCACCAAACACCATGGTGAAACCGGCCAGCACCAGCGCGACATAAAAAGCGCTGTCGCGCAGCCAGTACACCGCGCCGGCAGCCGGCGCCCCAGGCGGCGCGGTGAGCAAGCCATACCCCGCTGACACGGCCTTGAGCTGCAGCGCGATGTAGGGAACGAGGCCGACCACAGCAATCAGCGTGACCAGCCCGGCCAGCAAGGGGCTTTTGCCATAGCGGCTGCCGATGAAGTCGGCAATCGACGTGATGCGGTAAGTCTTGGCAATGCGGATCATCTTGCGCAGCACCATCCAGCCGAGCACCATGGCCAGCGTCGGCCCGAGGTAGATCGGCAGAAACCATACCCCGCCCGAGGCGGCCCGGCCGACGCTGCCAAAGTAGGTCCAGGCAGTGCAGTACACGCCGAGCGACAGCGAATAGGTCCAGGGGTTGGCAATGATCGAACGCCCCTGAAACGCTCGCCGGTCGCCGTACCAGGCGACCCCAAACAGCAGCAGCAGGTAGGCCAGCGAGGCGCCAATGACCCAGACCGGCGACAGCATGACTAATCGTCCGGCTGCGTCTGGCCGGGCCGCTCCATTTGCCAGGCCAGCACAGCGATCAGCAGCGCCCAGAGAATGAACAGCGCCGCCGGGAACAGGGGCACGCCCAACAGCGTGGCGTCACGGTCCCACAAGCCCAGCAGCGGAAAGTTGAACAACAACCAGCCGCCGGCAAAAAAGGCCAGTAGCCGTTGTGCACCCAGTCCTTTGAACACCCGCGTCTCCTTGTGCGTATGGCCGGGCGACACCCTGTGCCCTTGGTTTTTTCGTATGACGAACCGGTTACGGCTCCTTGGGCGCGCCCGACCTTCAAGCGGTCAGCGGCTCCGTCGGCTGGCGGCCTTGCAAAACATCCATGCGCTCGACAATCGTGCGCCATACGGCGCGCTTGCCGGCGTCGTCCGTGCCGCTCCAGGCGGCAATTTCGTCGCGGGTGCGAAAGCAGCCTTCGCACAGCGTTGTCGCGGCATTCATGCGGCAAATCGAGATGCACGGCGACGGAACATCAACACCATCCTCCACCATTTTTGCGCGCAGCGTGACCAGGGCAATGGCATGGTTGAGGGCTTCTTTTTCTGCATCGTGGTCGACGGCCAGGTCGGCCACCACGGCGTGCGTCAGGCGCTCAAGCTCTTGGGGTGACAGCTGGAACACCGCATGCGGATGGCCGGCGGCCGCCCAGAGCTCGTCAAACCGGAACAGCGACCGGTCGATCAGCACCAGCACCGGCGTGGCGTGGGCAAGCGGCGCCACGCCGCCAATTGAAAAGCCGGTCCGCGCCTTGACGAACGCGGCATCGGCACGACCCAGCCGCCGGCCATCGCAAACCAGCGCCTCGACTTTTTTCTCGTCCACGCGCTGGTCGCCCGAAGTCACCACCAGCACGGCAGCGTCGTCCAGCTTGCGGCGAAACACAATGCTCTTGGCAATCTGGCCGACCGACACGCCCAGCGCATCGGCCGCCTGCTGCGCGGTGCGGGCAGCATCATCAAGCATCACAGGGGCATGCGCATGTCCGCTGGCCCGAAGCACTGCGGCCACCCGCTGCACGCCTTCGGGCAAGGTCAGGATTTCGGCGCCGCACATCATGAAGCCATCCGCTTGTTCAGCAAGGCCGTGCCCGCGCGCGAGCCGGATTTTCGGCCGAGAAAATCGCTGATGAACTGGCCGGCGTCGATCAGCTTGTCCAGGTCAATGCCGGTGGCTATGCCCAGGCCATGCAGTAGATACACCACGTCTTCGCTGGCCACGTTGCCGGTTGCGCCCTGGGCATAAGGGCAGCCGCCCAAGCCCGCCACAGACGTGTCAAACTGCCACACGCCCATTTCCAGACTCGCCAGGGTGTTGGCCAGCGCCTGGCCGTAGGTGTCGTGAAAATGACCCGAGATGTCGTCGATGTCGAAGTGGCGCAAGGTCGCTTCCAGGGCGCGCTGCACCTTCAGCGGCGTGCCCACGCCGATGGTGTCGGCCACACCGACGTGCTGCACGCCGATGCCCTTCATCAGGCGGGCCAGCATTTCCACCCGCTCGGGCGCAATATCACCCTCGTAGGGGCAGCCCACGGTGCAGGACATCGCGCCCCGGACATGGATGCCCCGGGCGCGTGCCGCCTCGACCACCGGGCGGAAGCGCTCGATGCTTTCGGCAATCGAGCAGTTGATGTTGCGCTGGCTGAAGGCCTCGCTGGCAGCGCCAAACACCACGATCTCGTCGGGGTGCGAGTCCAGCGACGCCTCGAAGCCCTGAAGGTTGGGCGTCAACACCGAATAGCACACGCCCGGCTGGCGTCGGATGCCGGCCATCACCTCGGCGTTGTCAGCCATCTGTGGCACCCATTTGGGCGACACGAAGCTGGTGACTTCAATGTTTTTCAGGCCTGCGTCCTGCAGGCGGTGAACCAGTTCGATCTTGATGGCGGCGGGCACCGGCAGCTTTTCATTTTGCAGGCCGTCACGCGGACCGACATCGACGAGTTTGACATGGGCAGGGAGTTTCATGGGGGGGTCTTTCTAGGCTGAAGTATCGCAAAAACCGGGTCCGCAATGAAGGCGACCCGCGTATTCGGGACAGGCGGCAAGGTCGGAAAAGGGTTTTCATGACGGCCAAACAGGTTCAGGTTGCAAGCTGGTAGCGCAATTGCAGGTGCTGCCTGAAGCGCTTGATGATGGCCAGCGAGTCTTTCAGCAGGTCACGGTCCAGTGTTCCCAGGCTGGAGAAATGCGACAGGTTGTCCAGCGGTTGCCCCAGCTGCTTCTGTCGCAGATTGCTTTTAAGCTTGAGGCCCATCAGGAAATGCAGGGCGTCCATCAGGTCGCGGGCCAGGTCTGCCGGAATATGCCTGCGGCTCACCAGCACCTGCAGGCGCGCTGCCGTGCCGACCTCGTCGAGCCCATGCTCCAGCGCCAGGGAACGCACGCCATGCACGATGGGAAACGTGCCGAGCTTCTTGAGATCGAACACCTGTTCTTCGCGGCTGCGCAGCGTGGCCAGGCGCATCCACCAGCCGCCAGGTTCGCTGAACTGGTCTATGGCGGCGGCGAAACGGGCAAAAAATGCATCGCTGCCGGCCATGATGTGGTGGGCATAGTGCCTGGCCTGCCGGAGCAGTGACGCGTCGCCAGCGACTGCCCGGGCATCCATGAAGATCGCCAGGTTCATCGGCCCGTCCGCATCAGCGCCATAAAGCCATCGCAAAATGTTGTCCTGAAAGCCGGCCAGCGGCTGGCACCACAGCGGATTGGTCACCATGATGTTGCCCGGACAGGGCGGGTAGCCAAACCCGATCAGGGCCTGGTTGAAACGCTGCACGCTCGGCTGCAGTTCAGCGCACACAAAGCCGTCGCGCAGCAGCAGGGCATTGTCCTGGTCGGTCTTGAGGATCTGCTCGCCACGCCCTTCGCTGCCCATCACGATCAGGCAGCTGTTGGCCACCAGGTCGGCCGGTGCGACAAACGACCACAGGCGGGCAAAAATCTGCTGGTTAAGCTCGCTCACCAGGCTGGAAATCAGCTCGATGCGGGCCCCTCCGCTGTGCAGCAGCGCGATCAGGCCGTCCATCTGCAAGGCCGCCGTCCGGAGTTCCGCAATGCAAGCGGCCTGCTCCACCTGCAGCGCAATCAGGTGCGAATGGTTGGACACAAAGCTCATGAGGTCAAGCTGGCTCAGCACGCCCAAAATAGCATCGCCTTCGCGCACCAGCACACGATGGACGCGGTGACGAATCATTGCCAGCAGGGCTTCCGACAGTTCCGCGTCGGCCTGAACCGACACCAGCGTGAACTGCGCGACCTCGCGCACGGCCAGTTGCTGGGGCGGCACGGGATGCAGCAGGGCATCTCGCAAATCGGTGGTGGTGAACATGCCGATGCGCTCCAGGCCGCCGTGCAGGTCGCGTACCAGCGCATTGCTTTGCCCTTGCGCCGACAGCAGGCGGCAGACCGACACCAGGTCCAGTCCGCCATCGACAAAAAACGGCTTGCGGATGTAGGCGTCCCGCACCCGTACCATCATCAACGACAGGAACTCACGGCTTTTGCAGTTTTCTGCCGCGGCCGAAAGCCGCTGCGACAGGTCGGCAAATACCAGCGCACTGAACAGGGTGTTGCCTGCAATCAGCGCCCGCGCCGTGACGCCGGGCAGCTGCCAGGCCTCCACCTCGTCCAGCGCCTGCAACACACCGCTGGCGCGGCCGGCCATTACCGCGCGGAAGGCAAAAAAATCGGGCGGCCCGTAGACCGCCACGACCTCGCCTGCTTCCAATTGCTGCACATGCCCCTTGAGCAGCACATACACATGGGCCGGGTCCATGTCGGGGGTCAAAATCACGGCATCTTTCGGGAAAGACACCCGGCGCAAACTGCCCCGCACCAGCGCCTGCTGCTCTGGGCTCAGGCAGTCAAAAGGTGGTGCCTCAAAAGAAAAGGGTTCTGAATATTCGTCCGGCATGGCGGGTATCCCATGAAAAAAGGACTGCAGGCAATGGTCCTGCAGTCCTTCTAGACTGTCTCAAGACGGCCATGGTGGTCCGCCCTGCTCAGGTATGCGACATCAGTGGCCCGATGCACCCGCAGCGCCAATGCCGGTTTCCGAACGCACCTGCTGCGCCAGGAAGCCGGCGCGGTCAATCTGGGCCTGCTTGCTGTTGTCCAGGATGGAGAACAGCCAGATACCCAGAAAGCCGAGGGTCATGGAGAACAACGCAGGCGAGGCATAAGGGAACAGCGCCGAGCCCTTTGGATTGCCCAATGTGGCTTCCCAGACAGAAGGCGAAACCACCGTCAGCGCCACCGACGAGATCAGGCCCATAAAGCCGCCAATCACTGCGCCGCGGGTCGTGCAGTCTTTCCACAGTACTGACATGAACAGCACCGGGAAGTTGGCCGAAGCTGCAATCGCAAAGGCCAGTGAGACCATGAAGGCGATGTTCTGCTTTTCAAATGCAATGCCCAGGACCACGGCAATAACGCCCAGCACCAAGGTGGTAATTTTCGAGATGCGCAATTCCGAAGTGCTGTCAGCCTTGCCCTTCTTGATCACCGTGGCATACAGGTCATGCGAGACCGCAGAAGCACCCGACAGTGTGAGGCCGGCCACCACGGCAACGATGGTTGCAAAAGCCACCGCCGAGATGAACCCCAGGAACACGTTGCCGCCCACGGCGTTGGCCAGGTGAATGGCTGCCATGTTGTTGCCGCCAAGCAGGCCGCCCTTGGCGTCAAGGAATGACGGATTGGTCAACACGAAGCTGATGGCGCCAAAACCGATGATGAAGGTCAGCAGGTAGAAGTAGCCGATCCAGCCAGTCGCCCACATTACCGACTTGCGCGCTTCCTTGGCGCTGGGTACGGTAAAAAAGCGCATCAGGATGTGCGGCAGGCCGGCGGTGCCGAACATCAGCGCCATGCCAAAGGAGATGGCAGAAATCGGGTCTTTGACGAAGTTGCCGGGGCCCATGATGGACTGGCCGAGCTTGGCGGCTTCTTCAGCCGTCTTGCCGGTGCTGGAAGCCAGGTCCGCTTTTATCTTCACCGCCTGGGCAAACATCGCTTCAGGGCTGAAACCGAAATTCCAGAGCACCATGATCGCCATGAAACTCGCGCCGCCCAACAGCATGACAGCCTTGATGATCTGCACCCAGGTGGTGGCCGTCATGCCGCCAAACAACACGTAAATCATCATCAGCGAACCGACAATGACCACCGCGATCCAGTATTCCAGGCCAAACAGCAGCTTGATCAGCTGACCGGCGCCCACCATCTGGGCAATCAGGTAAAAGGCCACCACAACCAGGGTTCCCGAGGCCGCAAAAATGCGGACCGGCGCCTGCTTGAAGCGAAAAGCCGCCACGTCGGCAAATGTGAACTTGCCCAGGTTGCGCAAGCGTTCGGCCATCAGGAAGGTGATGACCGGCCAGCCGACCAGAAAGCCAATGGAGAAAATCAGGCCGTCAAAGCCGCTGGCCATCACGGCCGCTGAAATACCCAGGAAAGAAGCGGCCGACATATAGTCGCCGGCAATCGCCAGGCCGTTCTGAAAGCCGGTGATGCCGCCACCGCCGGTGTAGAAATCAGCAGCGGACTTGGTCTTGGACGCGGCCCACTTGGTGATGAACAGTGTCAACACCACAAAGCCTCCGAACATGCCAATGGCCGTCCAGTTGGTAGGCTGCTTGACAGCCTGCCCCAGGTCTGCGCCGGCGGACCAGGCTGCAGCCGATACGCCAAACAAGGCCAGCAGCGTCAGGATGCGCCGAATGTTGTCAGATTTGAAATTCATTTGAGCACCGCCTTGGTCACTTCTGCCGTCAGGTCGTCAAACTCTTTGTTGGCGCGCGTGACATAAATGGCCGTGATCACGATGGTGAAAATAATCACGCCAAAGCCGATGGGAATACCGACGGTCATGACGCCCTCGCCCAGCCGCTGCGAAAGAAAGGGCTTGTTAAAGGCCACCAGCAAAATGAAGCCGTAGTAAACGACCATCATTGCCAGCGTGAGCCACCAGCCGTAGCTGGTGCGCTTGGCCTTTAGCTCCTGGTACTTTGGATTGCTAACAATCCGTTGAACCAAATCATCTTCCATATCGTCGTCTCCTGGTAATAGTCAAAATGCAATGCAAGCTGCAACGGACCGAAGATTAAGCGGGACGACTTACCACCTACTTACCAAACGCTTACCCAAAACTTACCAATCCTTGTCAAGAGAACGGTGAATATCTCGGAGATGGCTTGGCCATTTCACTTCCAGCTCAATGCAATAGGTTATTACCCGCATTGCCGTTGAGCAAACACTGACAAAAGTAGGTTATTTGATAATTTATGCGTTCGCAAATGCCTGTTTGATTTCATCGAGCGCGCGGCTCGGTCATCCCCAGATCAAAAAATATTTTTCGTGATTGTGAGGCGGCAACCCGTTGATTGCCGCTCTGCGCCTGGGAATGATGCGATCACGGAGAGTGCAGGGCTCAAAAGTCCGGTGTTGAACAGGAACCGCATCAGGCGGCGCACTCATCCGGACATCCGAATGACGATGCCCCCGCTCCCTTAATAGCCACGCACAGGATCGACGACGCCGGCCACCGGCTCGCCGTCTTGCAGTGCGGCGATCTTGCCGGCAATCTGGGCAATGCTTTCCTCGCGCAGCGTGCGGGCCGACGTGTGCGGCGTCACGGTGATGCGGGGGTGTCTCCAGAAGGGATGTGCCGCAGGCAGCGGCTCGGTGCGAAACACATCGAGCGTGGCCCCGGCCAGGTGGCCGCTGTCAATGAGCGCGATCAGGTCGTCGTCCACCAGATGGCTGCCGCGCGCCACGTTGATGACATAGCCGCCCGGCTGCAAGCGGGCCAGCGTGCCCTGGCACATGATGTTGTCGGTGTCCGGCGTCAGGGGCAGCAGGCACACCAGAATACGGCTGGCCGCCAGGAATTTGTTGAAACCCGCCTCGCCTGAAAAGCAATGCACGCCGGGGATGGATTTGGCGGAACGGCTCCAGCCCATCACCGGGAAATCAAACTGCGCCAGCGCCCGGCTGACCCGTTCGCCCAGGACGCCCAGGCCCATGACGCCGACCGGGAAATCCTCGCGCATCCGGGGTTTTCGGTAAGACCATTTGCCTTGGGCAACATCGGCCTCGTAGCCGTCGAACTCCCGAAAATGCCGGATCACCGCATGGCTGACATATTCGGCCATTTGAACCGACATGCCGGCGTCGTCCAGCCGCACGACCGGAACGCCAGGCGGCAGGCGCAGCTTCATCAGCGCATCAACCCCGGCGCCGATGTTGAAGATGCCCTTGAGCTGCGTCTGCTCGTCCATGAACTGCTGTGGCGGCGTCCAGACCACGGCATAGTCTGCAGGCGGTGCGCCCGCTGACCAGACTTCCACCTCGGCGCCGGGAAAGGCGTCACCAAAGCCGTCAAGCCAGGGCTGGGCTTTGGTACCGGTACAGCAAAAAAGGATGCGCATTCAGGCTTTCATCAAGTTCGTAGCGATTTTCAGCAATTCCGATCCTTCGGTCACCTGGTCGCCGGGGGCATACATCAGTTCCTCGACCACGCCATCGGCGGGAGCGGCAATCGTATGTTCCATTTTCATCGCTTCCATCACCGCCAGCGGTTGCCCCTTTTTGACCATGTCGCCGGCCTTGACGGAAAACGACAAAATCTTGCCGGGCATGGGCGCGGTCAGCCGGCCGCCTTCGGTGTGGCTTTCGCCGGCATGCGCCAGCAGGTCAATGGCGGTGATCCGGGTCGCGCCACGCGCGGTAAAAACGTGGTCTACCTCGCCTTGCGTGTAGACCGTTGCCGTCAGGCGCTGGCCGGCGAACTGGATGTCGATGCCTTGCGCGCCTTGGGAGAACACCAGCGGACCCGACACGTCGCCTACCGTCAACTGCAAGGCGCCGTCGTGTTGACAGGTCAATACGGCTTTCGCTGGCTCGCCATGGAAGTCGAACTCGAAAGGCCGCTGCGTCACGCCATGCGTTTGCCAGCCGTCGCGGCGGCTGAACGGGTCGCTGCCCTCGCCGGCTTTTTCGTCCAGCAGCGTCCGGGCAATCGCGCTGGCCGCTGCCATTGGCAGGCCGACCGGCTCCTGCTTGAACAGCACCGCTTCTTCGCGCGGGATCAAGGCGGTGTCCAGATTGGCCTCGGCAAACGACGGGCTGCGCACCACATAGCGCAAAAACTGCACATTGGTGCTCAAGCCCACGATACGCGTCTGTGCCAGCGCCTCGTCCATGCGCGCCAGCGCTTCTTCACGTGTCTGGCCGTGCACGATCAGCTTGGCGACCATCGAGTCGTAAAACGGCGAAATCGTGTCACCCTGGCGCACGCCGTCGTCGATCCGCACCGTGCCGCGCTCGAATGCCGTACACGCCGGCTTGTCGTACACCTGCAGCGTGCCAGTGGTCGGCAAAAAATTGTTGTCCGGGTTTTCAGCGCAGATGCGCGCCTCGATGGCATGGCCATTGATCTTCAACTGGTCCTGCGGCAGCGGCAGCGGCTCGCCCGACGCCACGCGCAATTGCCACTCAACCAAGTCCAGGCCGGTGATGGCTTCGGTCACCGGATGCTCGACCTGCAGCCTTGTATTCATCTCCATAAAGAAGAAATTCATGCTGCCCTCGGCGCGCTGCTCGACGATGAATTCGACCGTGCCGGCGCCCACATAGTTGACCGCACGGGCTGCAGCCACGGCGGCTTCGCCCATCTGGGCGCGCATTTCCGGCGTCATGCCGGGGGCCGGCGCTTCTTCGAGCACCTTCTGATGCCGGCGCTGCACCGAGCAGTCGCGCTCGAACAGGTAAACATAGTTGCCGTGCATGTCGCCGAACACCTGGATTTCGATATGGCGCGGACGCTGGGCATATTTTTCGACCAGCACCGTGTCGTTGCCAAAACTGTTGATGGCTTCGCGCTGGCACGAGGCCAGCGCGGCGGCGAAATCCTCGGATTTTTCCACCGCCCGCATGCCCTTGCCGCCGCCGCCCGCGCTGGCCTTGATCAGCACCGGGTAGCCGATGCGGTCGGCTTCGCGCTGGAGCAGCGCCGGGTCCTGGTCCGCGCCGTGGTAACCCGGCACCAGCGGCACGCCGGCCTTTTCCATCAGTTGCTTGGACTCGGCCTTCAGGCCCATGGCCTTGATGGCCGACGCTGGCGGGCCGATGAAGACCAGCCCGGCGTTGGCGCACGCTTGGGCAAACTCCTCGTTCTCGCTCAAAAAGCCGTAGCCGGGGTGAATCGCCTCGGCGCCCGTCGCTTGGGCCGCTTCAATGATTTTTTCCCAGCGCAGGTAGCTGTCTTTCGGCGCACTGCCACCGATATGCACGGCTTCGTCGCAACAGCCCACATGCTTGGCACTGGCGTCGGCATCCGAATAAACCGCCACGGTCTTGACGGCCATGCGTCGGGCAGTGGCAGCAACGCGGCAGGCAATCTCGCCCCGGTTGGCGATCAGTATTTTTTTAAACATGTTTGGTCTTTGTATTCTTCAAGTCAAAAGGTGCAGCCGCATGAAGCAAGCTCCCCGCTACCGCATCAAACGCAGTTTTTGGCCGGCCTCGCGTATCAAACAAGGTTGGCCGCATGGGTTGCCCATCGGCGCGGCGGGGGCCCTGCATGCCCCGGTTCATCCAGCTTTCTTCGTCGGTCACATTCCACATCACGACCATTTCGACCGCAGCATGACCGGCGCAGGTGTCCATGAAGTCTTGTAGAGCGCGGCGGTCGCTGCGTCCCGGTCTGACACCGTACCGGGTTGCAGCGCATCACGTACATCCAGTTCGGTGATTTGAATGCCCAGGCCGAGCGCGCGCAGTTCATCAAAAAAGCGGGAAAGCCGGGTAGCGGAAAACTTGCGCGACACATCCAGGTGCGCTTGCAAGCCCATCACATCAACCGGCGTCTTTCGTTTGATCCATTGCTCGAGCATGCGCAGCACGGCCGTCCGGCGACGTTCGCACCAAGGCTCGTCCTGCTCCATACCGTAGTCGTTGTAGGCGAGTTTGGCGCGTGGGTCCGATGCACGCGCGAGTTCAAACAGCTCCGGGTATCGGTCCTTGCCCCACAGCTCCGATAAAACCGATTCACGAAGGCCGCTTTTGTTTTTCTGGTCCCCGTCGATCACTTCATTGAGCACGTCCCATGTGTGAATACGGCCACGGTATCGGGCTGTCATGGCTTGCAGATGGGCGGATTGCGCCACTGCGAACGCCTTGCGTGTCGCAGTCGAAAGGTAAGCGGGCGTGGACTGATGCCATGCCAGCGTGTGGCCGCGCAGGGCTGCGCCCAAGCTTTCCGCAGTGTCAGCGACCCAATCAGCGCGGGTGTAGTCGGACACACCCGCCGCGTTTTCGATGTTGCGCCACTTCATGGCGTTTTCAGCAGTGATGACACCTGCATGCTGGCGCAGCAAACTTTTGACAGGCTCCTTGTTGGCGTACCCAGAATCAATCGCAAACCCGAATCTTCGGCCACTGCCAAGCGCTGCATCGTTCAGGACCAGCCCGTCTTGCGCGCGCGCCAATCCGGCGGTGCCGACACACATCCCGGATGCCCACTTCAGAATTTCCCGGCGTTGCATCGTCATCGCGCAGCAGGTTGGTCAATCATGTCCAACGTCCTTGGAAAAAGGCGGTTTGAAGGTAAAAGCAGGCAACAAACCCGGGTCGGGCTTACCGCTGAAAATACGGGCGACACGGGTGAACAACTGCTTTAAAAACCGACAGCATCGACGAATCAGCCAGACGCTGAGCACCAGCACCACAAGCAGCAAGGGCATAAAGACAAAGGGATGCGCCACCGCCAGCCACAGCCCGGCAGGCACTAGGCTGTCCTCGACCAGCGAGGTGCCGATGTTGCTGAACGGCTCGGGCGAGGTGTTGATCGCCGCCCGTGACGTCGCCTTGGCGGCAAAACTGGTTCCAGCCAAGGTGCCGCCTACGAGAGCAGCTACCAAACTCATGGCAGCGCTGTCAGCACTGAAAACACCGGCCGCCAGCGCTGCACCCGCCGGAATACGGATCACCGTGTGCACCACATCCCAGAGCGAGTCGAGCCCGGGAATCTTGTCGGCAAAAAACTCGACAAACACCATGAAGCCACTGGCGCCCAGCACCACCGGATTGGCCAGCAGGTGCAGCCCCTGCGGCAATTGCATCCAGCCCATGTAGCCGGCCAGACCGGTCAGCAACAGCACCAGGTACAGGCGTATGCCGCTGGCCCAGCCGACAGCGCCGGCCAGGGCGACCAGTTGCGCGGTATCCAAGGCTTGCATGGTGAAGCTCCTTTGAAAACTCAGGCCAGCCAGGACGGCTTGCGCTTTTGCAGGAAAGATTGCACGCCTTCCCGACCTTCGCTGCTGGTGCGAATGTCGGCAATGCCTTCGACCGTGCGGCCGATCAGCGGCGCCTCGATGTCTCGGCCTGCCACTTCCTGCACCAGGGTCTTGCAGCTGCGCACGGCGTTCGGGCTGGCGTTGACCAGTGCCTGCGTCAACTCCGCCACCTTGGCGTCCAGCTGATCGGCGCTGACCACTTCATGCACGAAACCAATGCGGTGCGCTTCTTTCGCATCGAAGCGCTCGGCCGTCAGAAAGTAGCGGTGCGCCGCGCGCGCGCCCATGGCGCGGATCACATACGGGCTGATGGTCGCCGGAATCAAGCCCAGCTTGACTTCGCTCAGGCAGAAGTTCGCCGTATCGACGCTGACGGCCATGTCGCAGGCCGCCACCAGCCCCATGCCGCCGGCATACACATCGCCCTGGATGCGGGCGATGGTCGGCTTGGGGCATTCGTACATCACGCGCAGCATCTCGGCCAGTTGCGCCGCGTCGGCCAGGTTTTCGTCGCGCGTGTAGTCGGCCATGCGGCGCATCCAGTTCAGGTCGGCCCCGGCGCAAAAAGCCGGTCCGGTGGCGGCCAGCACCACGGCGCGCACCTCGGCGCGGCTGGCGGCGTCCTGGAAGGCGGCGGTGATCTCGGCGATCACCTCGTCGTTGAAGGAGTTGCGGATGTCGGGGCGGCTGAGCGTGATGGTCAGCACGGCGCCCTGTTGGGTGGTTTGAAGTGCGCTCATGATTTAGTGACTCCGGCCTCTGCTTCGGCCAACAAAGTTTCAATAAACGCCTTGATCGGCGCGAAAGCCGTGTGGTCGTAATTCACAAGCTGGTGTTCTGGATGCCTGTCTTGCGCTTTGAAGACATTGCCGTAGGCGTTGCCCAGTTTGGCACTCAGCCACGCCTGCACGGCAATCTTGTCTTTTTTCGCCAGCGTCCTTTCGCCAAGGTGCGGACTGACGCAATCCCGAAAATTTATGGCGCAATCGGCAATCGGGTCGCCTGTCCAGGCATCGAGCACCAGCGCCTCAAAAGCGCCGGCTGCGTCATCGCGTGGGAGTTGCAGCTTCTTGCAGGGACGCTTGATGGACGGCTCAACGTCCTTAAACAATTGAGCCCATCGCTGCGCAGTAGCTGCGGCGTCTTCTTCACTGTCCGCAATGACGCCGACGACTTTCAACGGTCCGAGGCTGCGAACTTTCAATACCCGGAACCGCTTGGGGAAATTATCTTTTCCACCAACGCATTCAATGTCAATTTTTTCAGCGCGCTGGCCAAACCACTGCTCGCACATTTTCTGCACCAGATACTCTTCGTCCTGGCCTTCGACCAGCAGCAGCACGGGCGCGGTGATGGCTTCATTACCCGTCTTAACAGGCTTATCGAACTTCATAGCCCGCTTCCATCACCGTATCCAACATTTCATCGTTAATCACCACTGCGCGGATATTGTCGCCATCGCGCTCCAAGCGAATCAGCTGGAAGTCTTTCAGGTTATCGGCATCGGCAAATGTTTTGTAAGCAGCGCGAATGCAATCCCAACTGTGGGTAGTCATCAAGGTTTGTACATCATGCTTGACCGCAATATCCTGAATGCCTTGGAATAGCGTAGGCAGCGACGAATAATGAATTCCATTTTCAACTTCGTCGATCAGCGCCAGTTTCGCATCCGTCACCAGCAAGCTGCAATATAAATATACCAGCCGGGAAAATCCGTGACCTAGTTGCGGCAAGGGCAGCGCCTCGCCATCGCCTTCCAGTTCTACATAAATTCGCTGTTCTCCATCTGGCAATAAAGAATGTATGTCTTCCAAGCGTGGATCAATACGGCGAAGCATGCTCAAAAGAATCTTCTTCTTTCTATTCATGATAGTTTTGTCGAACAACCGCGCTACATCAAACTGATTTGGCAAATGAACGGAAACAGCCAAAGGATTGATAAACAAAACCTCTTTGACTGCATCATCTGCGGTTATTAAATTATTTTCCAATACTTTAAAAATAGATGAATCGATCTCACGCTGATTTGCGATGTTAGGACCTTTGACTAAACGCTTAATATATATATCGTTATTTCTTACTTCACGAACAGCAAAGAATTTATCACTTTCTCTATCACGATTATTTTTTGTTCTTAGAACTTTATTTTGGTCGTCATACAAATCGACACACCATTGCCTTTTCCCCAAGACCGATTGCAGATAACGTTGACGATCCTGTCCTTCGGCGACACGAAACAGTGTAGGAATCTGCTCGTAGTTCCCAATATCACTCGCCCCCAAATAAACCGCCTCCAGCAACGAAGTCTTTCCCACGTTCTGCCCACCCAAAATCAAATTGACTTTGCGCAGAGGCGCTATCAACGTGTCCTTGAAGCCTTTAAAGCCCTGAATATGAATACTGGTCAACATAGGAGTTCTTTCTTTTCAAAACAGAGAGCCACCTATGCTAAGGTGCTTTTTCGGGTCCATGCAGCCATGGCTTACATCCTGAACAAACCAAACTTCGTCTCGGCAATCGGCGCATTCTGCGAAGCGCTCAGCCCAAGCGCCAGCACGCGGCGGGTGTCGGCCGGGTCGATCACGCCGTCGTCCCAGAGCCGCGCCGTCGCGTAGTACGGATGGCCCTGGTGTTCGAACTGGCTGCGAATCGGCGCCTTGAAGGCTTCTTCTTCGTCTGCCGTCCACGCGCCGCCCTTGCCCTCGATGCCGTCGCGCTTGACGGTGGCCAGCACGCCGGCCGCCTGGTCGCCGCCCATCACGCTGATGCGCGCATTCGGCCACATCCACAGGAAGCGCGGCGAAAACGCCCGGCCGCACATGCCGTAGTTGCCGGCGCCAAAACTGCCGCCAATGATGATCGTGAACTTGGGCACTGCGGCGGTCGCCACGGCGGTGACCATCTTGGCGCCGTTGCGGGCAATGCCCTCGTTCTCGTACTTGCGGCCGACCATGAAGCCGGTGATGTTCTGCAAAAACACCAGCGGAATCTTGCGCTGGCAGCACAACTCGATGAAGTGCGTCGCCTTGAGCGCCGATTCGCTGAACAAGATGCCGTTGTTGGCAATGATGCCGACCGGCATGCCTTCGATGTGCGCAAAGCCGCAAACAATGGTGGTGCCGTAGCGCGCCTTGAACTCGTCAAAGTCGCTGCCATCGACGATGCGGGCGATGATTTCGCGCACATCGAAGGGCTTGCGCACATCAACGGGAATCACGCCGTAAAGCTCCTCTGCTACGAATTTAGGAGCTATTGGCGCCCGCCCAGCATGCGCCGGAGCCTTGTTCTTATTCAAATTCTTGACCGAAGCCCGCGCCAGCGCCAGCGCATGCAGGTCGTTTTGCGCCAGATGGTCGGCCACGCCCGACAGCCGGGTGTGCACGTCGCCGCCGCCCAGGTCTTCGGCCGTCACGACTTCTCCGGTCGCGGCCTTCACCAGCGGCGGGCCGCCCAGGAAAATCGTTCCCTGGTTCTTGACGATGATGCTTTCGTCGCTCATGGCGGGCACATACGCGCCGCCTGCGGTGCAGCTGCCCATGACCACGGCGATCTGCGAAATGCCCAGCGAGCTCATGGTCGCCTGGTTGAAAAAGATGCGGCCGAAATGGTCGCGGTCGGGGAACACCTCGTCCTGGTTCGGCAGGTTGGCGCCGCCCGAATCGACCAGGTAAATGCAGGTCAGGTTGTTTTGCTGGGCAATTTCCTGTGCGCGCAAATGCTTCTTGACGGTCAGCGGGTAGTAGGTGCCGCCCTTCACGGTGGCGTCATTGCACACGATCATGCAGTCCACGCCGCTGACGCGGCCAATGCCGACGATCAGGCCGGCGCAGGGCGCGTCGCCCTTGTACATGCCGAGCGCGGCCAGCGGCGCGACTTCCAGGAACGGCGTGCCGGGGTCGAGCAGCATCTGCACCCGGTCGCGCGGCAGCAGCTTGCCGCGCGCCGTGTGCCGGGCGCGGGACACTTCGCCGCCGCCGGCGGCGGACTTGGCCAGCTGCACATGCAGGTCATCGACCAGCGCGCGCATGGCGCTGGCATTGGCCTGAAAGTCGGCGGAACGGGCGTTGAGTTTGGATTCGAGCGTGGTCATGTTTCCGTGTTCTTTCAGACGTGTCAGGCGGTTTTTTCTTCGTCCAGCCCGAGCTGATTTTTCATTTCGTCGCGGATCTTGAACTTCTGGATCTTGCCGGTCACCGTCATCGGGAAACCCGGTACGAAACGAATGTAGCGCGGCACCTTGTAGTGCGCAATCTGGCCTTTGCAGAACTCGCGCACCTCGTCCTCGGTCAGCGTTTCGCCGGGCCGCGTGACGACCCAGGCGCAGAGTTCTTCGCCGTAGCGCTTGTCGGGCAGGCCGACGACCTGCGCGTCCTGTACTTTCGGGTGACGGTAAAGGAATTCCTCGATTTCGCGCGGGTAGATGTTCTCGCCGCCGCGAATCACCATGTCCTTGATGCGGCCGACGATGTTGACGTAGCCTTCGCTGTCCATGGTGGCCAGGTCGCCGGTGTGCATCCAGCCGTCGGCGTCAATCGCCTCCGCCGTGCGTCCCGGGTCGTCCCAGTAACCGTGCATGACCGAATAACCGCGTGTGCAGAATTCGCCCGACACGTCCGTCGCGACGATCTCGCCACTCTTGGGGTCGATGATCTTGACGTCGAGGTGCGGCTGCACCAGGCCGACGGTCGAGACGCGCTTGGCCAGCGGCGTGTCGACCGAACTCTGGCAACTCACGGGACTGGTCTCGGTCATGCCGTAGGCAATCGTGATCTGGCCCAGGTTCATGTCGCTGACGACGCGCTTCATCACCTCGGTCGGGCACGGCGAGCCGGCCATGATGCCGGTGCGCAGCGTGGACAGGTCAAACTCGGCAAAGCGCGGGTGGTCCAGTTCGGCGATGAACATTGTCGGCACGCCGTGCAGGCCGGTGCATTTCTCGTCTTGCACCGCTTGCAGCACGCTCAAGGGCTCGAAACCGTCGTTTGGATAAACGATGGTTGCGCCGTGCGTCAGGCACGCCAGATTGCCCAGCACCATGCCGAAGCAGTGGTAGAGCGGCACCGGAATGCACAGCCGGTCGGCCGGCGTGAGCCGCATCGCTTCACCGATGAAAAAGCCGTTGTTCAGGATGTTGCGGTGCGTCAGCGTCGCGCCCTTGGGAAAGCCGGTGGTGCCGCTGGTGAACTGGATGTTGATGGGGTCGGTGGCCTTGAGCGTGGCGGCGATGTCAGCCAGCCGCGCATCATCGGGATTGCCGCTGGCGAGCAGGCTTGAAAAACGCGTCAGGCCGGGCTGGTCGTGTTCAGAGGAGTGCTGCCCGGCTTCGTCAATCCAGACCACGGTTTTCAGATGCGGCAGCGTCACGGATTCAAGCTGGCCGGGCTGGCCGTGCGCCCACTCGGGCGCCAGTTCGCGCAGCATGCCAAGGTAATCGCTGGTCTTGAACCGGGCCATGCTGACCAGCGCCTTGCAACCGGCCTTGTTCAACGCATATTCGACCTCCGCCGTGCGGTAGGCCGGGTTGATGTTGACCAGCACCAGCCCGACCTTGGCGGTGGCCAGCTGCAGCAGCAGCCATTCGGCATTGTTGTGCGACCAGATGCCGACGCGCTCGCCCGGCTGCAGGCCCAGGCCGAGCAGCGCGCTGGCCAGGCAGTCGGTTTCACGCTGCAGTTCGCGGTAGCTGTAGCGGCGGCCCTGGTGAACGCTGACCAGCGCTTCGTGGTCGGGCTGGCGTGCCGCGATGGCATCGAAAAATACGCCGATCGGCTGCTCGATCAGCGGCACATCGGTGGTGCCACTGGCGCAGCTTCGGGTGAAAGGTGGCGTGAAGGGCGAGGCTGCGGGACGCGATGCGGAAAGGTCTTCGCTCATGGTTGTCTCCTTGCGGCCGCCGGCACACGCGGCCAGTGACAGTATGGCGCATGCCCGGCGAAGCGCGTCATCGGACAAAGCCACGATGGTTGCAAATCGTGCCACGGCGCCCCACACTTGGGCCCATGCCATCATCCCTCTTTGCCACGGCCGCAACGCCGCCTCCGGGTGCGCCCGCCGTCACACCGATTGCCTTCGTCCAGGCGATCCTGCTGGCCTATGCGCAGCGCGGCATGGATCCGGCCGGCGCGCTGGCGCAGGCACACATCGCGCCGGCGGCCTTGCTTGATGCGTCATCGCGCATCACCGCCTGGCAGATGGAACGCATCTCGGGCCTGGCGATGCAGCAACTGGATGATGAGGCGCTGGGCTGGTTCAGCCGGCGCCTGCCCTGGGGCAGCTATGGCATGCTCGCGCGGGCGTCGCTCAGCGCGCCGACGCTGGGTGTGGCGCTCAAGCGCTGGTGCCGGCACCACGGACTGATTGCCGACGACATCGCCTTGACGCTTGGCGTGGCAGGCGACACGGCCAGCGTGTCCATCACCGAGCGGCGCGACCTGGGCGCCCTGCGCGAATTCTGCCTGGTTTCGGTGCTGCGCAACCTCCTGGGCGTGGCCTGCTGGCTGATCGACTCGCGCATCCCGCTGCTGGGCGCGCAACTGCCGTTTGACGCGCCGCTGCACCGGGAGGTGTACGCCGTGCTGTTCACAGGCCCCACCGCGTTCGACAGCGCACCGGCAGCAATCTCTTTTGACGCCCGTTATCTGACACTGCCGCTGCGGCGCGACGAGCGCGCCTTGCAGCAGATGCTGCAGCGCGCCCTGCCGTTGACGGTGCTGCCCTACCGGCGCGACCGCTTGCTGGTGCAGCGCGTGCGCCAGGCGCTGGCCGCGCATCCGGCGCAAACCCATGGCGCCGATGCGCTGGCGGCGATGCTGCATGTCTCGCCGCGGACCCTGCACCGGCAGCTGAAGGAAGAAGGCGCGTCATTGCAGGGGCTGAAGGACGAGATGCGGCGCGCGCGGGCGATGGAACTGCTGCTGCGCACCCGCCGCCCCATCAAGCAGGTGGCCGAAGCCGCCGGCTTTCAGAACGAGAAAAGCTTCATGCGCGCTTTCAAAGGCTGGACCGGCCAGTCGCCCGCAGAATTTAGGCAACACCGTCAAGGCCTGGCGGCTGAAAAGCCGTGAGCGCCTGCAGCGGCTTCCCGTGTCGCCCTGCCTGCTATTTCAAAAAGAAAGGCGGCGTTCCGTAGGTGGACGCCGGGACCACATCGGAAACCGGCGCGGCGTCGGTCGGAAACGCCCCCCGAATCCCGATCTGAGCGCAGACATTGTTTGAATAACTTGAACGAAGCGTCACGCGGGTCGTGTCGACCGCCTTGAAAAAATAGAGGTACGCGCCGCCACTGTCAACCACCGGAATGCCCAGATAGGGTGTTCCCATGGCGCCAGACAGCGAATAAGGCAGGCCGGTGCAATCGGCCGTGGTGTAGTAAACCGATTCGAACTCCGTCCACCGGGCGCCGTTGCTCGGGTAGGTGCACACGCGGTTGGCATCGCAGGTCTGGTCCGGGTAAAGCCCTGTGATCGTCGCCAGCTGGTTGTCGAAAGTTGTCAGGATGGCAGAGCTTCCGATGGCCCGTCCCATGGTCCGGCCTGTCGAATCGACCCATTTGATGGCGGCTTTGTCGGCTTTGTCGCCTTTGTCGCCTTTGTCAGATTTTTCGCTCTGGTGCCTGTGCTTGTCGGCCTTGCCCGAATCGGCCCACGTCCGCGAACTGGTGCGGTTCGGACTGGCGACGCGTTCCGACCTGGACACATCAGGCTTGGCGGGAGGGGCACTGGCTTCCGGTGGCAACTGCGCATGGCTTGCAAGCGCCAGGGTGAGCAATGAAAGGCCAAGGACAGAGGATTTTGTGACAAATTTCATGGGTGATGCTGTTTTTAGAAAGCACCAATTTAGAGCCTGTTTCGAAGCAAAAACCAGAAAAAATTTGAAATTCAATGCAACTTATCACATTTTAGGTTAATGAAAAAAGGGCATCAGTTGCTTCAACCTCGGGCAGTGCAGGCACTTCAGGCATTTCCGGCGCCACAGCCGGATCGATTCGGCAAGGAAATCACTCCGCCGCGAGCAGCGCCGGCACCTCGGCCATGTGGCCAAACAGGCGGCTGGCGCCCGCCTGCCTCAAGGCCGGGCCCTGTCCGGGCGTCGGGCAATAGGCCCAGACGGTGGCGCCAGCGGCCACACCCGCCGCCACGCCGGTCGTCGTGTCCTCGATCACTAGGCAATGCGCGCCCGCCGCGCCCAGCTGCGCCGCTGCTGCCAGGTACACATCGGGCGCCGGTTTGGAGCGCGGCATTTCCTGGCCGCTGAAGATGCGGCCGTCAAACCAGGGCATCAGCCCGACCTGCGCCAGTTGCATTTCCACCTTGAAGCGGTCGGCGCCGGACGCGCAGGCAATGCCCTGGCCGGCATGCGCGTGCGCGGCGGCCACCGCCTCGTGCGCACCGGCAATGGCCACCAGCCGCGCCTGCAATTCGCGGTTGCGCCGCGTGTAAAACTCGGCCATCCAGGCCTCGGTCAGCGGCCGGCCGGTGTTGGTTTCGATCAGCACGCGCTCGTCGCGCACCGCCTTGCCGACGAACACGCGCATGCATTCTTCGGGCGACAGCGTCCAGCCGCTTTCAGCCAGCAACTCGCGCAGCACGCCGTTGGTGATGGGCTCGCTGTCCACCAGCACGCCGTCGCAGTCGAACAAGATGGCTTCAAACTTCATATTTACTCACTTATTAATAGCTGCTTGCGCCCGTCAATCGTGCGCAAGAGCCCTTTTTGATATTAAAGCTGGTTGCCATCGACGTAAAACCAACGCCCCGACTCGCGCACAAAGCGGCTGCGCTCGCGCAGTCGCACCGCGCGGCCGCCTTCCCGGTAGCGGGCGACGAACTCGACTTCGGCGTGGTCGGCGTCTTGCACCGTGTGCGAGCGCACGTCCAGGCCCAGCCATTTTGCGGCCGGGTCAAGCACAAGGCCTGTCGGTCGCGTGCTGGCATGCCAAGTGGCCAATAGATAGTCGCGTCGCCCCAGCACGAAGGCGCTGTAGCGCGAGCGCATCAGCGATTCGGCGTCGGGCGCAGGGTGTTTATCGAAATCATCCAGGTAGCGGCCGCAGCAGGCGGGGAAAGGCAGGGGCTGATTTTGGGCAGGCTTGGTTTTAGCGGGTGTATTCGTTGGGGTGCGACCGCAGGGGCAAGGAGTGGTCATGCGTTGAGAGCTTCCATGCCAAAGGCGAAATTCGCGCCGTTTGGACACTCAGGGAGATTTTTCACAGTGCTGATTTTTGCAAAATTCAGAATGATAGATGAATGTTCCACACTGAGAATTACCGGTTTCAACCAACCTATCAAATGATTTGTAGCGGCCGTCACGAAGGTGCGTGGTGGCCAGGTAATTTCGGACAGTTCGATGGATTTTTCAGATGTCGATCCACGCTCGAAAGCGTTCGGTGACATGTTGCCCAATTTTGAGTGCAGCCTGATCGCGTTGTAAAAGCCAACAATGTAATCAGCGATATCGTTTGACGCCTCAAAATGATTGGCATAGTCCTTTTGCCAGACCCGCTCCATTTTCAGGTTCAAGAAGAAACGCTCCATGACCGCGTTGACGCTCTTATGTCAAGCAATAAATGCAGCGTCCTTCAAATCAGCCAAGATGAGTGGATGTAGCGCACGAACAATGTAGTGTTTCAAACAGCGGTGAATCTCCTTTTTTGACAGTCCTTCACCTGTGCGCCGCGCTATATATTGCCCTGCGCGCGCGTCGCTTCGCATGCGCACCATCGCAATCGTTCGCAACGCGTTATTGGCCTGACGATTTCCGCCACGATTTAGCCGATGCCCTTGTGTTTATCCAGAAGACGCCTGCAGGGGACTGGTTACGCAAAGCGCGGCCAGTGCGGCCTCACTGTGTAACCGAGTGGGCGTATCGCCAGCGGCTACCAGCAAGGTTGCTGCCGTTTGCGGTCCTGCGCCAAAGCGGTCGAGCAATCTGGGGACGGCTTTTTTGGTCAACCGAGCCAGGTGTGCATCGAGTTCACGTAGCGCTTCATTAAGAGCTTTCCACCGCTTGGCCAGCAAACGCAGCGCTGTCTGCAGACTGACCAGTGCCACTGAGAGAGCATCGCAAGTCAGTGCCATACATGCCGCAATGCACTTTGCAGCCGCTGTCTTGTAGACAGCATCGCGGAGCGGCTGAGCCGGATGCCCATCAGCAGTAGCAGGCCATTGAAGGTGTCTACGGCGGAGTGCACGCCTTCGGACAGCATGGCCGAGCTGCCTGTGATGCCGGCAACCGTGAACTTCGTGACGGCAATGGCGACATTGACACTGATCGCACCGTAGATTGCCAGCGGGGAGTGCGACATGGCGGCACGCGCGTCAAGCCTGGGCCTTGGTGTCGCTCATGTCATGCGCCCCAGTGCCCAGCGGCCTGCTGCGGCCGAAGCGGCGGTCAGCACCGTGCCCCAGGCAATATCGACCAACGCCAGGCGCAACGGCCATCCCCTCAGCGTGGCCAGGTTGCTCAAGTCATAGGTGGCATAAGCAAAAAAGCCGAACAGCGCACCGGCCAACACCGCGCGCGACCAAGGCACATCTGTCGGCGCTGTAAGGCCCCCAGACCAAGCCGTGGGGGCAACGGCAAAAAGCAACACACCAACCGGGTACAGCAGCCAGAAAACGCCGCCCGCCACCAGGTTGGGTGGGTCGACCATCAAATGCCCGATGCCGTCGCGGTAGAAGGACTTGGCGACAAAACCGAGCCAGACCATATCCAGGACCAGAATGGTCGCCGTAGCGGCACCGTAGGAGGCAAGGTAGTTCAGCATGTCGGTTTCATCCTGCGTTAATTTGTGGGTCAAGGAAATTCAGTGATGCGGATCGGTGCCAACAGGTGTTTGAAGTCAGGTCACGCAACAGGGGTTGTCTTGCCCAGGACAGTGACAGTGACACGCGTGCAGGCGTCGGGACGCGTAGCCTGTTGGCATCGGACATGTCAGCCCTTCGTGCAAGGCAATCATGTGCTCACATCCTCTTGGCTTGGCCGTCGCCTGCCTGGGAAAAAAGCGTTCGTGCGAGCTATGTACTCGCGGTAACCTGGACGTCTGTCAGCAATGTCTTTCTCCTGCAACGCCACACCCGAAACCTTGAAAAGCAGAACGGTCATGAGCGCGGGAGACGCGACGGCCCACCAGTTTTGTGGTGACAGCGCAATTGCATAGAAGCCCCACCACACACAAAACTCGCCAAAGTAATTGGGGTGGCGGGAATATCGCCATAAACCAGTGTCCATAACCTGCCCTTTATGGGCTGCGTTCGACTTAAAGCGGGCCAGCTGCCAATCTGCTGCTGCTTCAAACAAGGCGCCGACTACAACGACGCACACACCCGCCCAGTCAAGCCAGTGCCAAGGTCTCGGGTTCACCACAGCGGCAAGCACGGACCAAGAAACAAGCCACGCCAGCATGGCTTGCAAAACGAACACCAGCACCAGACTTTTCCACCGAAAATGGGGCTCGTTGCGGGCGCGAATGGCTTGGTAGCGTCGATCTTCCGGCTTGCCCCAATGGCGCCAGGTGATATGAGTCGCCAACCTCACCGTCCACAGTGCAACCAGTGTGACCATGACGATCGCCCGGGGGCCGGTTTGCAGCGAGGCTAATGCGTAGGTTGCTGAGCCAGCCAGAATCAGCAGCGGCCACACGCTGTCGACAATGCTGACATCGTTGTTGCGCAAGCTAAGTACCCATGCACCGAATGCCAACAGGACCATGAACAGCAAGCCTTGCAGCGCAACGGTCAGCATATCGCGCGGGGCGCGATAAGGCCGGGGTCTAGTTTAAGACCCCGAGCCACGCTCATTTGGGCATCAATACCGTGTCAATGGCATGGATCACACCGTTGTCGGCCACCACGTCAGCGGCAACCACCTTGGACTTGTCGACCATCACGCCGCCAGTCGTGCCGATGGTCAATTGCGAGCCCTCCACCGACTTGACCTTGCCAGGCTTGATGTCCGTAGACATGACCTTGCCCGACACCACGTGGTATGTCAGCACCGACTTGAGCTTCGTTTTGTTTGCCAGCAATTTGTCCAGGTCCACCTTCGGGATCTTCGCAAAGGCTTCATCGGTGGGCGCAAAAACGGTGAAGGGCCCCGGGCCCTTGAGCGTGTCCACCAAGCCAGCGGCCTTCAGCGCTGTCACCAGGGTTTTGAAATTGCCTGCAGCCACGGCGGTGTCCACAATGTCGGCTGCTTGGGCAGACAGCGAGGCCAGCGCGATCGCGGCAGCGGCCACAAAATGCTTTTTCATAATGTACTTTCGAGTCAGATGGAGGACACCCCGATGCTCAGCGGCATCGGCAGTGGTTCAAATAACTTTCAGAATCAGGCTGGGGGCATCAAAACGGAATCCACACAGTGGATGACGCCGTTGGTGCAAGCGATGTCGGTCTTGGTGACATGTACGTTGCCATTGAGCTTTACACCGCCCTCCGTGGAGATCTTCAAATCAGCGCCGTTGACCGTTTTGGCCGTCTTGCCGTCCATCTTCATCACATCAGCTGCCATGACCTGGCCACTCACCACGTGGTAGCAGAGGATGGCTTTGAGCTTAGGCACGTCTTTGAGCAGCTTGTCTACGGTGCCTTCAGGTAGTTTGGCGAAGGCGTCGTCGGTGGGCGCAAACACCGTGAAAGGTCCGGTGCCCTTGAGCGTGTCCACCAGTCCGGCGGCTGTCAAGGCGGCGGCCAAGGTCTTGAAGGTGCCGGCGGCGACGGCCGTGTCGATAATGTCATGCATGTCAGATATCCTTGTTTGGATGGGTCACTCAACGGGATGTCCAGCGCGACCCTGATGTCAGTGGAAAGCACTGGCACGATTCCATCGTCGCCGCTGGCACACGGCGTCTCTGTAGGAGAACGCGCTTAGCACCCGAAGGGTTCAATGCGGATTCAGTCGCCGCCGGTGCCCATAGGTCGTGAGTTGGTGTTGGTATGTGGTGTGCCAGCTTGGCATTGCTTGTGTCGATCCGTAAATTGGGACACTGACGATACCCAGAAAAAAAGCAAACAGGAAGCCCAATTAAATCAGTAACTTACAGAACTACCTCAAGCCAATGCTGGGTTTCCTGGCGTTATTCATTGCACCCAATACAAATCGATCCCAGGTTGCGCCCGGGGCATGTCAACGCAGGGCAGTTCTGCTGGCAAGGCTGCGCGCTTGGGTTGCTTGCGAGATTCTGTGTCAGCCTTAGCGGCTGACGCCAGATATTCCAACTCTTGTTCGATGGCTGCGATGTCGGCATCAATGGTCTCATCAAGCAGACTGGCCTGAGCCGCATCCAGCTGTTTGCGGCTGCGCCCGAACTTCCAGCGTTTGAGGACCGCCATCTCATGCGTGAGCTGATCGATCTTGGCTTGGCGATACCAGATCTCCCGATCCTTGCTGCTGATGGCCTGATCAAGGCTGGCGATTTTCTGATCGCGCTGCGCAATTTGCAAATCACGTTCGCCAATTTGTTGGTCGCTGCGCGTGATTTGCGCATCCTGCCGTGCAACCTTTGCAATCAGATCACGGGCCAGTTTTCGCAGCTGTTCTGCGTTCAGACTGGACAGTGATTCAGGGGCGAAACTGTCTATTGAACTCAGCATCAGCTCAATATGTGTTGCCCGGGCGCATACGTGGCGCTGAGAAAGCTTGAGGGAGATTCGACGTCGAATCACGGATTACCGAAGCAAGCGACTGTCAGCGGCGCGCCGGGCGGCATGCCCATGTTCATCGACTCCAGGTGGTGTCACGCTGTCGGGTCAACGTACCCAATGTCGATTGGCAACTGGCAATCGGTGCTCCGGAGTCGGCGGACAACGGCATGAACGGATGTCCTACACGGCAATCCGCTGAGGACGACCATAGTAGTTGGAGAATCCGTTACGACGCGCCGGCGGGATTTCATCCACCAAACGAGAGCCCAACATGATCCCAGCCATCGGCTATGCTGCCAAGCATTCTTTCAGTCGCCTTAAACCCTTCGAATTCGAGCGCAACGAAGTCGGACCGAACGAAGTGCAGATCGACGTGCTTTATTGCGGCGTCTGCCACTCCGACATACATCAGGTCAAGAACGAGTGGTCCAACACAGTCTACCCGTGCGTGCCGGGACACGAAGTCGTCGGCCGAGTCGCAAATATCGGCCCCGGCGTCACTCGGCACGCAGTCGGCGACCTTGTCGGGGTCGGATGCATGATCGACAGTTGCCGGCACTGCGAGCCGTGCCAAAGCGGCGACCAGAACTACTGCGCCGGCCCCAACAGTTGGCTCTCCACCTACAACGGCCCGATGGTGCCCGCCGCCAAGGTGCCCGAAGGCGGCAACATGTACGGCCGCGACAACACCTTTGGCGGCTATTCCGACGTGCTCGTCGTCAAGGAAGACTTCGTGCTGAAGATTCCGCCCGCGCTCAAACCTGAAGTGGCCGCGCCGATTCTTTGCGCCGGCGTGACGACCTACTCGCCGATGAAGCACTGGGGCGTAAAGGCCGGCGACAAGGTCGGGATCATCGGCTTCGGCGGCTTGGGCGACATGGCAGCCAAGCTCGCGAAGGCGATGGGCGCCGACGTTACCGTCTTCACGACCAGCCCCGACAAGCTTGGTGAAGGCGAGCGGCTTGGCGTCAAGGTTGTTTTGGAGAAGGACAAGGAACAACTCGCAGCACTGGCGTCAAGCTTTGACTTCATGCTTTCGACCATCCCCGAAAAGCACGACGTCAACCCGTTCATAGGACTGCTGAAGCGCGATTGCGCGCTGGTCGTGGTGGGTGCGCTAGAGTCGTTGGCGCCTGTCAACAACCAGTTGCTGGCCTTCCATCGCAAGTCGGTGGCTGGCTCGCTGATCGGCAACTTGGCCGACACGCAAGAAGTGCTCGACTTCTGCGCTGAACACGGCATCGGACCGGACATTGAAGTGATCGCGATCCAGGACATCAACGATGCCTACCGCAAGGTCGAGCACGGCGAGGTGCGCTTCCGCTACGTGATCGACATGTCGACGCTGAAGGCCAACGCGGACGCTTGATCGACATCGCCTTGCAAAGGCCATACTTCGCTCGAAGCAGGGTCCAGCCGTTCGCCAGCGGGATCTTCGGCAGTTCGCTCGCCGAGTGCACGCCCAACTTGCGCAGCAGGTGTCGGTTCACCTTCAACCCGTCACTTTTGAACTTTAAATTGACACCAAAATGGCCCTTCTTCCTAAAAGTTCAAACAGGGCGCGTACCTTTTGCCCCAGCGCTTGCTGCTCGGCCTTCACCTTGGCGAAGCCATGGGCTTGCGTTTCCTGCATGGCGGCGCGCAAGCGCGTGAGGGCGTCGGTGGGCAGCGTGGCATGGTGGGCGTGGCCGCCTTTTTCATAGGTTTCCATGATCTGCAGCCACTTTTTCAAGTCGCCGGCAAAGCTGGTGCTGACGGTGCCGTCGATGGCCGTGCGGGCGCGTTCGCTGGGCATGACCCATGGCGCAGCACGGCGAGCTGCCCAGCCTTTTTGCGGCGCGGAAATCAGCACATCGACACCAGTGGCCCGCATGTCAACCCACATCGCGCCCGAGGCAATGCAGTCGAGCACAAACAGGCCACCCACCGCATGCACGGCGTCGGCCACGGCGCGCAGACAGGCGTCGGGCAGGATCCTGCCGGAGGCGGTTTCGACATGCGGCGCAAAAACGACGGCGGGCTGGTCGCGGGCCATGGCGGCCTGCACCGCGGCAATCGGTGCGGGCGCCCATGGAGCTTGCGTGCCGGCACCTGGCTGACGGGCCTTGAGCACGGTGGACGAAGCAGGAATGTTCCCATGTCGAAAATCTGCGTCCAGCGGCAGCTGAACCAGCCGTTGCGGATCACCAGCACCGGCTTGGCCGTGGCGAACTGGCGCGCCACGGCTTCCATGCCATAGGTGCCGCTGCCGGGTACCAGTGCCACGGAATGTGATTTCTACACATCCTTGAGGATGCGCGAAATGTCGTTCATCACGCCTTGAAAGCTGCGCGACATGTGGTTGAGTGCTCGGTCGGTGCAGACCACCGAGAATTCAAGCAAACCGTCAGGGTCGATGTTGGGCAGCAGTCCAGGCATGAGATTGCTTCAAGGGGGTAGCGCAAAGTCGGAGGGCCAGCGCAGCATGGGCAGGCAGTTGTCAAGTCGATCGCGGGTTGGCAGAAACATTCGAAAAAGTGCGCAGCGCTCCCGGTCAAACTCACTTGTTGATAGCTGCTTGAAGCATATGCATGCATGCGCTTCAAGCCTATTTCATTAATAACCAGCCGTCAACCGCGCGACGACTGGCGCTGCCAGCTCAAGCCTTCTTTGCCTTGCGCGCTTCCAGAGTTTCCGTCGGTGCGCCCTGCTTTTTCCACTCGGCATAACCGCCGTCAATGTGGGCGACATTGCGCATGCCCATGTCCTGCAGCGTTTTGGTCGCCAGCGCACTGCGCCAGCCTGCGCCGCAAAACAGGATGAACTCCCGGCTTTCGTCGGCAAACACTGGCTTGAAATAGGGCGACGCCGGATCAACCCAGAACTCCAGCATGCCGCGCGGTGCCAGCAGCGCACCGGGCAGCGTGCCTTCGCGCTCCAGTTCGCGCGGGTCGCGGATATCGACGATCTGCATGGCCGGGTCGGCCAGCCGGGCCTTCACGTCCTCGACCGTATAGGTTTTGATCTCTTCCATCGCTTCATCGACAAGAGCCTGAAAACCTTTGGTAATGGGCATGGGTGCCTCCTTGTGGGTTGGGTGGTTACGCGGGCCGGGAGGGCCGATTTTGTATTGTCGCCAGATAGCGGCACTTTTCAGTGCTTGTCAGTTTAAAAACCAGAATACACACCGCCAACATTGGGATGTCCATGTACACACAAGGGCCTGCATATCATCACCCCCCGTATTTTCAAAAACAGCCATTCCCGGGCCATCCGCGCTCCGGCCAAGCTGGCCCGGTTTTCACCCGGTTTCATGGCTGAGGGACGCGGCCAGAACGAGCAAGCCGAGCGGGATGTCTTACAAGACCCAGGTATCTGCCGGCAGGGCTGGCCTTGCAAAAGATGATAGGCAGACGGCATAAAGACTTACAGGATGCCGTGCAGGAATGCGCACAAGCTTGGGGACTTTTCGCTGCCGTGCACCCGCAACCTAGGAAAATTCAAATGCATTCCCAAAAATTCAACGCTTGCATAGAGGCATGCAATGCGTGTGCAGCAGCCTGTAACCACTGTGCAGCTTCATGTCTTCAAGAGTCGGACGTCAAGATGATGGCGCATTGCATCGCATTGGACATGGATTGCGCTCAAGTCTGTGCACTGGCTGCGGCCGCCATGTCGCGCGGCAGTCAACACAGCAAAGCCATCTGCACCCTGTGCGCCGATATTTGCCAATCTTGTGGCGACGCGTGTGCAAAACACCCGATGGCGCATTGCCAGCAATGTGCCAAAGCTTGCCTCAAGTGCGCTGAAGAGTGCCGCAAGATGGCGGCGCAATGAAAGCCTTGCTTGCACTGGTGGTTGGCGCGCCAGCACTGTTGACCACCGGCGTCACGTTGGCGCAAAGCACAAACATGATGAACGATGGCTCGCGGGGCGCTGGCTGGATGGGTGGGTACGCAGGGGCATGGATGCCGTTCTTGCTGGTTATCGTCGTTGTCGCTCTTGTCGTATTGGTCCTCAAGGGACGCGGCAAATAAACCAGGACAAGCACTGCCTCCCAACAGATTTCCCCTCGCTGTTTCCAGCGTTACCTAACCCAAGAGCCTGTCATGACCCCTTTTCGATTCATTCCACATGCCGCGGTCCTCGCCAGCGCTAGCCTTTTGGTCGCCTGCAACACTGCCCCGGAGATGCCCATGGGCGCGGCATCTGCCAACAGCATGGCGACACCCGACCACATGGCCAGGATGGACGCGCAGATGAAAACCATGCAGGACATGCACGAAAAGATGATGGCGGCGAAGAGTCCGGAAGAGCGAAACAAGCTGATGGCCGAACACAAAAAGGCCATGCAAGACAGCATGGACATGATGGGCAGCATGTCCGGCGCTAGCATGGGCAACAGGGGAGGCATGCCGGGGATGCCCGGGATGCCTGGCGATATGGGTGCGCACCACCAGATGATGGCCAAGCGCATGGACATGATGCAGGCCATGATGAAAATGATGATGGACCAAATGCCGCCAGCACCTGGCAAACCATAAAAAGCTCACCATGAATACGCACACGAAATCCCCTGCAGGTGCGCCGGCGGGTGCCGCTTATGGCTTCTACTGTTCATTGGGCGGCACCAGCTTTGCCGATGCGGTGGCCCGCGTGACCGAAGCCTTGAAGGTTGAAGGCTTCGGCGTGCTGACTGACATCGACGTGCAGGCGACGATGAAGGCCAAGCTGGGGGTCGATGTCCCGCCCTATCGGATCCTCGGCGCCTGTAACCCGCCGTTGGCACACCGTGCCTTGGTCGCCCAGCCTGATATTGGCCTGCTGCTGCCCTGCAATGTCATCGTACGGGAGGTTGCCGCTGACAGCTTCACGGTGGGTTTCATGGACCCTGTGGCGGTGATGCGGCTGACGGATGATCCTGAAGTCGCCAAGGTTGCGGACGAGGTCCGCAGCCGTCTTGAGCGGGTGCGTTCGGCCTTGATGCCAACGCCCGAAAAAATGCCAAAGCGCTGAACAGGACCGCCTGTTCACGGCATATTCCTTGACGCTGTCTGCTACACGGGAAGCATGCATGGCGGCAGGAGGTGCGCATGGGGAAAAGTGGCCCGCCAAGGACGGTTTTTGCCGAGTTTGCACGCCAATAGCCTGCTGTTGGACAAAGAGGCGGGGGAAAATGGACTGGCGCGGCCGCTTTGCAGCGCACGTCCTTTCTCTGCAGCCCAGGTTCCTAGCGGATCGCAGGCGCTGCAGTCCAGACATCCAAGGAAGCGATCATTGCGCCGCACAAGCGCCGCCCTCGTCATCGGCTATGTCATATTGGCCGCCGCAGCCTCGCCGGCATACGCCAAAGGGGCAGGTGACGACACCATTGGGTCCACCCCAGCCAAGGCCGCAACCGTCAAGAATCTTCCAGCGCCGAAGGATCCGACGAAAGAAACCGTGCTGATTGGCAGAACCATCACGGACGGCCTCACATGGCAGCTGGCGCTTGAAGGGGCCGAAGCGATGTGGATGCCGATGGGCAAGCCGGCCATATGGAGTGAACACAAGCCGGCACAAAACGAGCGTGACTGCATCACAGTCAAGGCGACGGACAACGCCACAAAAACGCGCATCCCCTCCGCGTGGCCACGTTCACTGCAACAAACCAAGACAACGGGAAAACCGTGAAAGTCGTCTTGCCACCCATGTGGGGCAGCGGTGGCTTGCATTATTCCGAGAACAGCACTCTTGCCGGACATGGGATTTATGGGGCCACGGTCACTGTTGGCGTTCCGTCATTCGCGCGCGAAATAAAGGACAAGGATCACTGGTCCAACCCGTCAAGTGGCCGCTTTCATTTCAAAATGAAAGACGGCGCGCTGATCGAGGTCTCCGAGCCCGCGCCCGCATTGAATTGAGGGATGCGCCCTTGTCTTCCCTGTCTTGATTCCCGCCCTGACCGGCGCCTCCCTGTTGAAGGGATTCTTATCAATTCAGCAGGAATTTTTCATGGCTCCCTGAAACATTGGGTCAAGGCGGTTGTCCTTGCCAAGACTTCGCCAGGCTCAACGTGACCACACCATTGAAGCCACTCTGTCGGACTGTTGACCGCTTACAAAAACCGCAATATTAAAAACGTATCGCTGAATTTAACAACGTGTTCCCGAACCGTGCGTTCGGCAGATTACGGGTTTGCGCAAACAAACCCACCGCTGTCGCGGTATTGAACCGCAATCAGGGGCAGGTTTCGATTGGAATGGGCTGCACCATTGCGCCAAAATACCCCTGCGTTGTGGTCTGCCCCAAAAACTCCCTGGTCAGTTGAGGAAAGAGTTGCACTGCGCTGCGGTCTGTGCGCAAACCCTCAGGCCAGCGCGCGCTGGATGATGATCTTCTGCACGTCGCTGGTGCCCTCGTAAATCTGGCAGACGCGCACATCGCGGTAGATGCGCTCGACCGGAAAGTCGCTCACATAGCCGTAGCCGCCCAGCGTCTGGATGGCGGCGCTGCAGACTTCCTCGGCCATTTCGCTGGCGAACAGCTTGGCCATGGCCGCTTCCTTCAGGCACGGCCGGCCGGCGTCGCGCAGGCTGGCGGCATGCCAGATCAGCTGGCGCGCGGCTTCAAGTTTGGTTGCACAGTCGGCCAGCCGGAAACCGACCGCCTGGTGGTTGAAGATGGCGGTGCCGAAACTCTGGCGGTCCTTGGCATAAGCCAGCGCCACCTCGAAGGCGCTGCGTGCCATGCCGACGCTTTGCGCCGCGATGCCGATGCGCCCGCCCTCCAGTCCGCCCAGCGCGATCTTGTAACCTTCGCCCTCGGCGCCGATCAGGTTCTCGACCGGGATGCGGCAGTCATCAAAGTTGATCTGCGCGGTGTCGCTCGAATGCTGGCCCAGTTTGTCTTCCAGCCTTGAGGCGGAATAACCCGGCGCGTCGGTCGGCACGATGAAGGCGCTCATGCCCTTTTTCCCCGCGCCCTTGTCGGTCACGGCCATGACGATGGCGACCTGGCCATTTTTGCCGCTGGTGATGAACTGCTTGACGCCGTTGAGCACATAGGCGTCACCTTGCCGGACAGCCGTGGTGCGCAACGATGAAGCGTCGCTTCCCGTGTGCGGTTCGGTCAGACAAAAAGCACCTAGCATCTCGCCCTGCGCCAGCGGGACCAGCCACTGCTTTTTCTGCGCCGCACTGCCGTAGCGCATCAGGATGGCGTTGACCGGGCAGTTGGTCACGGAAATGGCGGTACTGGTGCCGCCGTCGCCGGCGGCGATTTCTTCGAGCACCAACGCCAGCGTCACATAGTCGAGGTTGGCGCCTCCGAGTTCCTCGGGTACGCAGATGCCGTAGGCGCCCAGCGCGGCCAGCCCCCGGTGGGCATCCTTGGGGAAATAATGTTCCTTGTCCCAGCGCGCGGCGTGGGGCCAGAGTTCGGCCTGGGCAAAGGCGCGCACGGCGTCGCGCACCTGCTCTTGTTCGTTATTTAGTATCAAATCGGCCTCCTGCGCACACTGCGCCTACGTTAACAGCTATTAAGTTCATAGCACCTCAAGCGCCAGCGCCGTCGCTTCGCCGCCGCCGATGCACAGCGTGGCAACACCTTTTTTGAGGCCGCGCGCCTTGAGCGCATGCATCAGCGTGACGATGATGCGGGCGCCACTGCAGCCAATCGGGTGGCCCAGTGCGCAGGCGCCGCCGTTGACGTTGACGACGTCGTGGCTGATGTTCAGTTCGGTCATCGCGGCCATCGGCACGACCGCAAACGCTTCGTTGATTTCCCAAAGGTCCACGTCCTTGATTTCCCAGCCGATTTTGGTCAAGAGCTTTTGCACCGCGCCGACCGGGGCGGTCGAGAACCACTCCGGCGCCTGGGCAAAGGTGGCGTGACCGACGATGCGGGCCATCGGCGTGGCGCCGAGTTCCCTGGCGGTCGATTCGCGGGCCAGCACCAGCGCCGCAGCGCCGTCGCTGATCGACGAGCTGGAAGCGGCGGTGATGGTGCCGCCCGTCTTGAACGCGGGCTTGAGCGAAGGAATCTTGTCGAGCTTGATCTTGCCTGGTGCTTCATCGGTGGAGACCACGGTCTCGCCAACGCGGGTTTTGACAGTGACAGGCGTGATTTCAGCCTTGAACGCGCCGGACTCGGTGGCCGCCTTGGCGCGCTGCACGCTGGCGGTGGCAAACGCGTCCTGCGCCTCGCGGGTGAAGCTGTATTTGGCGGCGCAGTCTTCGCCGAAGGTGCCCATCGAGCGGCCGGCCTCGTAGGCGTCTTCCAGGCCGTCGAGCATCATGTGGTCCATCACGCGGTCGTGGCCGATGCGCATGCCGCCGCGTGCCTTGGGCAGCAGATACGGCGCGTTGCTCATGCTTTCCATGCCGCCGGCGACGACCACGTCGCGGCTGCCGGCCAACAACTGGTCGTGCGCCAGCAAGGTGGCCTCCATGCCCGAGCCGCACATCTTGGACAGCGTGACGGCGCCGGTGCTGGCCGGCAGGCCGCCCTTGAAACCGGCCTGGCGCGCCGGCGCCTGGCCCTGGCCGGCCATCAGGCAGTTGCCGAACAGCACTTCGTCGATGCGTTCGGGCGCAACACCCGAGCGCTCGACGGCGGCCTTGATGGCGGCGCCGCCCAGGTCGTTGGCGGACAGGCTGGCGAATTCGCCCTGGAAAGCGCCCATGGGGGTGCGGGCGGCGCCGAGGATGACGATGGGGTCAAGCATGGTTTTCTCCTTGAAAAATAGGGATGGAAATGAATTGCGTGGATGGCACCGCGTCAGTCGGCATGCGCCCTGGAATGCATGACCGCAAAGCGTTTTTGCTGGTCATACGGAAACACGTCGTACACATGGCCGGCCTGAATGCGCGCCTGGTGGCGTTGCCAGAAGGCGGCATCTAACAGGTCGGCATGGTGCTTCATGAACACCTCGCGCACGGCGTCGTTGCCAAGCAGGAAGGGCTCGAAGGTCTCGGGAAACACGTCCTTGGGGCCGACTGAATACCAGACTTCGCCACTCATTTCTTCTTCTTCGTTGCGCGCAATCGGCACCTTGCGGAACTTGCAGTCGGTGATGTATTCGATTTCGTCGTAGTCGTAAAAAACGACCTTGCCGTGGCGGGTGATGCCGAAATTTTTCCACAGCATGTCGCCCGGGAAAATATTGGCCGCGACCATGTCCTTGATGGCATTGCCATATTCCACCACGGCGCGCCCGATCTGCGCCTTGGCGGCGGGTTCGTTCACGCCCATGTCGAACGCTTCCTGCAGGTAGATGTTCAGCGGGATCATGCGCCGCTCGATGTAGACATGCTTGAGGATGACTTCCATCTGGCCATCGCCATCGCGGTCGCTGATTTCCAGCTGGCTGGGCGCGAATTTATCGATCTCGGCGATCAGCTCGTCGCTGAAACGGTCGCGCGGAAACGCCACCAGCGTGTACTCCTGGGTGTCGGCCATGCGGCCCACGCGGTCGTGCTGCTTGACCAGCAGGTACTTGCCCTTGATCTGCTCGCGTGTCGTGTCTTTTTGCGGCGGGTAGTAATCCTTGATGACCTTGAACACATACGGGAACGACGGCAGGTCGAACACCAGCATCACCATGCCCTTGATGCCCGGGGCAATGCGGAACTTGTCGGTCGAATGCCGCAGGTGGTGCAGAAAGTCGCGGTAGAACAGCGTCTTGCCCTGCTTGGCCAGCCCCAGCGCGTTGTAGATTTCGGCGCGCGGCATGCGCGGCATCATGCTGCGCAGGAACTGCACGTAGGCCGACGGAATGCCCATGTCGACCATGAAGTAGGCGCGCGCAAAGCTGAACAGGATCAGCAGGTCGTCTTCGCCAAACAGCGCCGCGTCAATCGCCAGCTTGCCGGCGTCCGACTGGCCGGAGATGCCCTTGGCCTCGGCAGCCAGTCCTGGCGCCGGCTGGCTGTGCAGGATCGGCAAGGCAAACGCAATCTCGCTGAAGCCGTTGATGAGCTTGCCGACGACGTAGGCGCCCTTGTTGCGAAAAAACAGGCCTGAGAGCACCTGAATCTGGAAATTGGCCCGCAGCTTGACATCGCCCAGGCGCCCGGTCATGGCATCGGCCACGTATCCAGCATCGCGCGCAAGGTCTTCAAACTCGCACGACAGACCGAAGTCGTTCACCAGCGCGACCAGCGTCTCGTGCATGCTGGCGCGCGTCGGGTAATAGGCGCGGTAGGTCGGCTGCGCGGTCGGCTCCTCGTTTTCGATGTACTCGGTGCTGACGGCCGGCCGCACGAAGATGAAATCGTTCTGAAAGTAGCTGCGGTGCAGAATCTTGGTGGTGACCGAATTGAAAAAGGTTTCGGCCAGCTCGGGCTGATGGTGGTTGACCAGCAGCCCGATGTAATGCAGCTTGACCTGGTGCCAGACGTCCATGGGTTGCTCGCCGGCCTTGAATTCGCGTTCCAGCCGGATCGACGCTTCCCGCACCCGCAGGTCATAGAACTCGATGCGTTCACGCTGGGCGCGCTGCTGACCGTGCCAGTCGGCAGTTTCAAAGCGATGCTGGGCGCGGCTTGACTCGGTGCGAAACAGCTGGTAGTGCCGGTTGAAGCCGTCCATCATCGCCTTGGCAACAGCGTAGGCGACGGTGGAATCAAGGCGTTGGGGAAACATGGCGTGGTGGTGTTGAGGTGGTGCAGGCTGCGGACACGGGCAGCGTTAACGCCGGGTTTCCGACACCGGCAATGGCGGCACGGTACAGCGACGCCATGCCCTCAAGGCTGTCCAGCGTGATGTGCAGGTCCTGCAGCAGCCCGTCCTTCAGGCCATAGACCCAGCCATGCAGGGTCACGCGCTGCCCGCGCGCCCAGGCGTCCTGCATCACGGTGGTTTGCGCCACGTTCATGACCTGCTCAATCACATTGAGCTCGCAGAGCATGTCAAGCCGGGCTTCCGGCGCTGCCGCCTCAAGCATCGCGGCATGACGGTCACGCACATCCTTGACGTGGTGCAGCCAGTTGTCCACCAGCCCCAGGCGCAGGTTGTTCAGGGCCGCTTTCACGCCGCCGCAACCGTAGTGGCCCACGACCATCAGGTGCTCGACCTGGAGCTGGTCCACCGCAAACTGGATAGTGGACAGGCAGTTGAGATCGGTCGGCACCACCACATTGGCCACGTTGCGGTGCACGAACACCTCACCCGGGTCCAGTCCGGTGATCTGGTTGGCGGGCACCCGGCTGTCGGAGCAGCCTATCCACATGTACTTGGGGTTTTGCTGGCTTTTGAGGCTGGTGAAAAAGCCGGGACGCTCACGCTCCATTTGCGCAGCCCAGGCGCGGTTGTCGGTGAAGAGGTCTTGAAGGGAGCTGGTCATAAAAGTATGTTGTCGCCCAGCGACCATCACATGGTCTCGGCAAACAGCTCGCGGCCGATCAGCATGCGGCGGATTTCACTGGTGCCGGCGCCAATTTCATAGAGTTTGGCATCGCGCCACAGGCGGCCCAGCGGGTAGTCGTTGATGTAGCCGTTGCCGCCGTAGATCTGGATGCCTTCACCGGCCATCCAGGTGGCTTTTTCAGCGCACCACAAAATCACCGAAGCACAGTCCTTGCGCACCTGGCGCACATGCTCTGGGCCCAGCATGTCCAGGTTCTTGGCCACGGTATAGGCGAACGAGCGCCCGGCCTGCAGCACGGTGTACATGTCGGCGACCTTGCCCTGGATCAGCTGGAACTCGCCAATGCTCTGGCCAAACTGCTTGCGGTCGTGGATGTAGGGCAGCACGCTGTCCATCACCGACTGCATGATGCCGAGCGGCCCGCCGGTGAGCACAGCCCGCTCGTAGTCGAGGCCGCTCATCAGGACCCTGGCGCCGCTGTTCAGGCCGCCCAGGATGTTTTGCGCCGGCACCTCGACATTGCTGAACACCAGCTCGCCGGTGTGGCTGCCGCGCATGCCGAGCTTGTCGAGCTTTTGGGCGACGGAAAAACCCGGCATTCCTTTTTCAATCAAAAAGGCTGTCACGCCGCGCGCGCCCAGTTCGGGCTCGGTCTTGGCATAGACCACCAGCGTCTCGGCGTCGGGGCCATTGGTGATCCACATCTTGCTGCCGTTGAGCAGGTAATAGCCGCCCTTGTCCTCGGCCTTGAGCTTCATCGAGATCACGTCGCTGCCCGCGCCTGGCTCGCTCATGGCCAGTGCGCCAACATGTTCGCCACTGATCAGTTTTGGCAGGTATTTCTGCCGCTGCGCCTCGGTGCCGTTGCGCTTGATCTGGTTCACGCACAGGTTGCTGTGCGCGCCATACGACAGGCCAACCGAGGCACTGGCGCGGCTGATTTCCTCCATTGCGATCATGTGCGCCAGGTAGCCCATGCCGGCGCCGCCGTATTCCTCGCCGACGGTGATGCCCAGCACGCCGAGCGAACCCATCTTTTCCCACAGGTCCATCGGGAACTGGTCCGTGCGGTCGAGTTCGGCGGCGCGCGGCGCGATTTCAGCCTGGGCAAAGTCGCGCACCGCATCGCGCAGGGCGTCGATGTCTTCGCCGAGCTGGAAATTGAGTCCTGGCATGTTGTTCATGGTTGAAATCTTTCTCTAAAAATGATGAAGGGCGCGTGGGAATCAATAGGTTTTGGGCACGGGCGCAAGGGTTTGCTGCATCAGTGCGCAGGCGCTGGTCTTGCCGTCGGCGTCCAGGTGCGTCACGTCAGCCGTGGTCACGATGATGCGCTTGCCGGCCCGCATGACACGGCCAACAGCGCGCAACTCGCCGCTGCCAAAACCGGCCAGGAAATTGATCTTGTATTCAACGGTGGTGACTTCAACGTCGTCAGCCAGCTGGGTCAGCGCTGCATAGCCGCCGGCGATATCGGCCAGCGCGCCCATGGCGCCGCCATGAAAGCCGCCCTGCTGCTGGTTGACACGCTCCGAATAAGGCAGCGCCACCTCGCACAGGCCGGGCTCCACCCGCACCAGCCGCGCGCCCAGATGCCGCATCAACCCTTGGCGCAGGAAACTCGCTTCGATTCGCTGGAACAGCGCTGTCGGCGCCGCGGATGCATCCATGAACATTCTCTATGCAGACAGGTCGAAGACGCTCTTCCAACCGGATTTTTAATTGACGTTTACGTAAACGTCAATTATCACCTAGTTTGACTTTTCAGCTTTTGAAAGCAGCATTCTGGTTTCTTTTTCACGGACGCGAAGTTCCTCCAGATTGGCCTGCAGATCGACCAGCTGCGCTTCGAGCTTTTGGCGGTGGTCAGTCAGGATGTCCAGGAATTTCCTCAGTTGCGGCGCCGTATCTCGCGGGCTGTCATAGGAGTCGATGATCTCCTTGGCCTCGGTCAGGGAAAGTCCCAACCGCTTGGCGCGCAGCGTAAGCTTGAGCCGCGTGCGGTCACGCGCCGAATAGACGCGATTGCGTCCCCCCTGGCCTTCGCGCTCGGGCTTCAGCAGGCCCATGTCTTCGTAAAAACGCATGGCGCGGGTGGTCAGGTCAAACTCTTTGGCAAGATCGGTGATGGTGTAGGTAGTGGCCATGAGAGGAAATAAAAGCCAAACTGGGGCAACAGCACAATAACGAAAACCGATACCGTGTTGCCACCACAATCCGTGGCGCCTTACGTTTACGTAAACGTCAAATATAACGTGAATGGGAAAAGTGGGTCTATGGGCACAGCGCAACCCGTTCGACGACTCGCTAATAATTTGCGCTGTTATTGGTTTCCCAGGATGCGCGCCCGGAGGGAAGCACTGGCGGGAAATGCAGGCCGATGGCGAAAAAACCAGACTCAGGAAACGACGGGTTGGACCTGCGGCAGCAACATGAAAAAGCTCGCACCGATCTGGTCGGGGCTTTCGGCCCATACCGTGCCGCCATGCAGCTGCGACACGCGTTTGATAATGGCCAGCCCCAAGCCATTTCCGGGAAAGTCGGCGGAAGAATGGAGGCGCTGAAACGCCGTGAACAGATTGCCACTGTAAACCGGATCGAACCCTGCACCGTTGTCTGCCACCACCACAACCATTTCGCCTGGCAGCTTGCCGGGCAGCAGCCCGACCTTGATCCAGGCCTCGCTCTTTTTGGCGGTGAATTTCCAGGCATTGTCGAGCAGGCAAAGCAAGGCAGTGGTCAAAAGACCCCGGTTCCCGACAAGCATCAGGCTGCTGTCCATCTCGATGGTCACATCCCGGTCCGGATCGAGCTTGCGCAGATCAGCAAACAGGGTGCGACAGACGGGTGCCAGGTCAACCATTTCCAACGTGCCGGAGCGAAGCGGCAGCTGGGCCAGCGTTCGCAGGTCATCCACCAGCCTGGCAAGTTGGCTGATGCTGGCCTGAATACGCCTGACGTAGTGAAGGCCCTGATCGTCCAGGACCGGCGAATACTTTTCAGCCAGCCTGGCTGCAAAACCCTGGGCCACATGCAGCGAATCCTGCAGGTCGGTGGATACCGCCTGCGTGAAGGTCAGCAGATCGTGCCTGGCATTTTTCAGCTCGACCTGCTGCGCCAGCAGGGTCTGTTGCAGCTCGGCATTGGATTTCTTGAGGACTGTGTCGGCAATGTGCCGGTCGCTGATATCAGCCAGACTGACCAGCACCGCCTGATGACCATTCCACTTGACCTGGCTCCAGGCCAGTTCGACCAGGACTTCCTTGCCGTCCATTTTTTTCTGCCGGCACAGCCGCATCTCGGACTGGCCTTCCTTGCCGGTATGCAGCGAATGCAGCAGTTCGGCGCCTTCTCCCTCGGGGAAAAGCGCATCCATTCCGAGCGTCGTGAACGTCTTGCGTGCGATGCCGTAAAACCTGATGGCGGCCTGGTTAACCGCAAAGATTTGAAGCGAAGTCCTGTCGAACACCCACATCACATTCGGATTGGCTTCAAAGATCAGCTGGTTGTAGCGTTTGCTGTCTTCAAGCAAGCGCTGGTACTTTTGCGCAGGTCCTGCTTCGCGCAGGTTGACGATGTAACCAGCATCGCACCGCCGAAGGGTGTATTCAACCCAACTGTTTGCATGACTTTCATGGGCAACGAACACGTATTGATCCGAATCCGCAAGTGCCCGTTCGGCCAACTCCTCATGCTGGCTGGCAATTTGCTCAGCCACAACATCCCACAGGCTGTAGCCGCTGATGGCGGACAGGGAGGTGTGCAAAAACCCGATCGCACGTGGATTGGCGTCCACAACGACGAACTTGGGGTCAAGCAGTAGGATGCCGTCCAGCGTCAGGTCTCCGATGCCCCATGCATGCCGTGCTGGGGGCACGATGGGGTTGACATCATGCGGGTTGGTTACGGGCAGGTTGCCTGGCGGGTTTGCCCCGGACTTGTCCAGAAATCGGGTCATGGCAGGTAGACGGGCGTAGGTGGTCAGAGACTAAAAGACACATGCAACAAGCAAGTCAGCGCCACTTGGCATTGGCCATGACCAGTGCAGTGACATAACCCTGCAGCCAGTCAAAATTGACCGGTTTTTGAACCAGGCGCGCCTGCGGAGGAAGACCGCCGCGAGCGGCAATGGCATCCACTGCCATTCCACTGATCACCACAATCTGCATGTCTGCCAGTTGCTGGTTGCGCTTGATGGTCCTGAGCATCTCAATCCCGTCGACACCCGGCATGGACAGGTCGGCAATCAGCAAGTCTGGCCGCATGCTGGCAATGTCCATCAGGGCGTCCAGCGCCGATGGCATCCAGGTGCAATCAACCGGCAGGTCCCACTCGTCAAAATGGCATCGGTACAGGTCACGCGTCGCCTCGTCGTCTTCGACCACTAGCACCCGCAAGCGGTGCTTGGGGTGAAGGTCGGCACGCGAAAGTTGAGGGCTGTGCTTGGTCAGGTAGGCGTTGAGCGACTGCAGGGCAATGCGACGGTGACCGCCGAGCGTTTTCCAAGCATCGATTTCGCCCTTTTCCACCAGCGACTGCACGGTTGCCACAGACAAGCCCAGCATCTTGGCTGCATAACTCGTCCCGCAGTAATCGTCACTTGAAAAATCAGTGGCGGTAATGGCAGCTTCGAAAGTTTTTGGTTCACGCGACATCAAGGCACTTTGAAATAGTTTAAATTTGTCACAGTTGTAATCTTAATCAAATTAATGATTTTTATTTGTCTCAGGGAAAAATTTCCTTGTAGACACACAAAGAGACAACACTTTGTTCGCTGCGGCAGGCCTTGGACTGCGGTTTGCCAGCACTACTTGCCGCCTGAGAGAGAAAACTGCACAGTCCAGCCCATGGAACTGACCATCGAACAATTCAAGCAGATCGAGGACTTGCTGGGGCGACAGCGCGGCAACGTCAGCATGAGCAACGTTCAGGTGCTCAATGGAATTCTTCATATGGCTGCCAACGGCTGCAAGTGGCGCGCGTTGCCCGCGCGCTATGGCAACTGGCACGCGATCTACACGTGCATAAGCCGCTGGCGCCGGGCGGTCGTGCTCGACCGAATTTTCGAGCACTTGCAGCGCCGCCAGCTTGTGGATGTGCGCATCGAGTCCATTTGCCTAGATTCAAACATCATCAAAGTGCCCCCCCCCGATGGCACGGGTGCGCAAAAAAACGGTCCCCAAGCCCACGGCAAGAGCCGGGGCGACTGGACGACCAAGCTGCATTTGGTTGCTGCGGATGATCGCAACGTCGTGGCCTGGAGCCTGACGGGCGGGCAGGCGGGCGATGCACCCGAAGGCAGGTGCCTGGCACAGGAGCTCGGGTCCCACGAAGGCCAGGTTGCGCTGATGATCGACAGCGCCTACCAAGACAACGCCACGCGCGAGCTCGCTTGCAGCCTGGGGCTCGTGCCGGTGATGCAACCCAATGCCCAGCCCCGTCAGCCGTAGACCTGTGATTCCATTTCTAGACCATTCCGATATGTCGTTGCTTCGCCTTGCCGTGCTGCAGCACTGTCTGCGGCTTCGCGCCTTATCTCGGAATGATTTGGAAACAATATGACAAGGTGCTTTATCGCCAACGCAATCGCATCGAGCGCTTGTTCAGGCGAGTCAAGGCTTGGCGACGCGTGTTTACCCGCTACAGCAAGCCCGATGTGATGTTCGCTGGCTTGATCAACGTAATACTAATCGCAGAGGCACTGCGGCAGTGTTACCAGGCCTAGGACAGGGTGAAGAAAAACGTTGTGCCAAGCGCTGGTGCTGACTCGGCCCATATGCGGCCACCGTGCCGCTTGATCACACGGCTGACGGTGGCCAGACCGATGCCGGTTCCCGAGAACTCAGAAACACTGTGCAGCCGCTGGAATGGATGAAACAGCTTGTCGGCATAAGCCATGTCAAAGCCTGCGCCGTTGTCTTTTATAAAATAGACCGGCAAACCGGCATTGTCGGATTGCTGGCCGACGCCGATTTCAGCCTGCTCCCTTTGTCCTGTGAATTTCCACGCATTTGCCAGCAGGTTTTCCATCACGACCTGCACCAGGCGCTCATCGCCATGCGCCTGCAATCCGTTCTCTACCGTTACCGTCACCTGTCGCTCGGGCTCGCGGGTGCGCCATTCCTCAACCAGCTTGCGCGCCATGAGGGACAGATCCACGGGTGCGGTGTTCAGGGGCGCACGCAAGACCTGTGACAGAGACAGCAAATCCTCGATCAACTGGCCCATCTGTGCCACGCCTGCCTGAATGCGCATCAGGTAGTGGCCGGCCTTGACACCGGCATCGCCCTTTATGTGTGGCGCCAACTGCTTGGCAAGCAGTCGGCTGAAGCCGTCGATGGTGTTGAGCGGAGAGCGAAGGTCATGGGAGACAGAATATGAAAAGGCTTCCAGTTCCTGGTTTGACAGCCGCAATGCGGCTTCAATGGCCTTGATTTCCGTGATGTCCGCATCGATTCCCACCCAGAAGGCCACATCACCGTGCTCATCCAGCACGGGGGAAGCCCGGTAAGCCATGGTGTGGAAACCGCCATTGCTGGCCCTCAGACGCCTGAGTCCCGCGTATGGGGACTGGTTTTTCCTGGAAACGGCCCATGCGTCCTTGATGCCAGCGACATCGTCCGGATGAACAGCGGTCAGCCATTGGTATCCGGTCCAGTCGTTCAACGCTCCACCCATCAGGTCAAACCATACTCGGTTGAAATAGGTGGCGCGTCCGTCTGGGCTGGCCGTCCATACCATCTGCGGGGCCTGCTCGGCCAGCGCCCGGAACAAGGCTTCCTGGCGCGCCAGCGCAGCGGTTCGTTCTGCCACCTTTTGCTCCAGCCCTGCATTGAGCTGGCCGATTTCTTCGAGAAGAATCGAGTTTTCAAGGCCGGTAGAAGCCAGGTGGCTCAATTCCAGTGCGACGTACTCATCCTCCTTGGTGAACTCGCCTTCGTATTTGTCAGACAGCTGCAGCATACCGATATTTTTTCCGTCTCGGCCCATCAAAGGGACGCCCAGCCAGCCGCGCATGGGAGGAGGCGCCTCATCGTGGCTGCCAAAATTCGGCCATCCGGGGTGCGCTTCAAGCTGGGCCTGCGTCATCCGTACAGAGCGGTTGTTCTTGCACACGACGGCACAGATGGCGTTGCCGTCGGTGGGCTTCATCAAGCGTCGATAAGTCTCATATTTTTCCGAGAGCGACAGTGCATACATGGTTTGCGGATGCATGCTGTCGGCGCCCAGGCACACGGCGGCTTGGTGAGCGCCGATGACGCCTCGCGCCTGGTCGGCGATCTCCTGCATGGTCCCTTCGAGCGTCCGATGCCAGGTGATAGCCTGGGCGGCGTCTGCCGCGCGCTGAAGGGTGAAGACGTATTCCTGCGCATCCTTTTCGGTTTTTTCCTGGCCGGTCTTGTCCAGCGCAATGACTAAGCGCGCATTCCGGCCGGCATATTGAACCGGCTGGGAAAATGTCTCGACCGCGAACAGCGAGCCGTCCTTGCGCACATCGTGCCACAGGGCATTTTTTCGCAGGGGATCGCCCAGCCATTGGTGCAGTTCCGCATGCTCGGCAACGGGCCGAATGTCAAAAATGCTCATCGTCAGGAATTCCGTCTCCGAATATCCATAGGCCCGGCAGGCAGCCTGGTTCACGGCGAGATAGCGGTTTGTCGCAACGTCATAGACCCACATGGAAACCGGCGCTGTATTGAACAGCGCGGCATAACGCTGCTCGCTGTTGACGAGGGCTTGCTCGGCCCGTTTGCGCTCGGTGATGTCGCGCATGACAGCGACCCAGTGGGTGAACCCGCCTTTTTCGTTGGCGATGGGGAAAATGTCCATCTCGACCCAGAACTCGCTTCGGTTTTTGGTGTAGTTGACCAGTTCGGAGCGGACAGGTTGCCACTTTTCAAGGCTTCCCCGTATCCGGTCGAGTTCGCTGCGCTGGGTGTTGCTGCCCTGCAGCATTCGCGGTGACTTTCCCACTACCTCGTCACGGCTGTAGCCTGTCATGCGCTCGAAGGCGTGATTGACAAATACGATACGTGGCCCCGGCGCCTCGACCGACTCGGCTTCGGTGATCATCACTGTGTCGTTCAGGTGGGAAATACAGGTTTCCAGCAGGCGCGCTTGTGCGTGTGCCTGGTGCTGCGCGGTGATGTCCTGTATTGCCGCCATCAGCCGCACGACCTTGTCGTTTTCGAACAGCGCGTGTCCCTGGATGCGCACCCAGATGGATTGTCCTGCAGCAGTGCGCAGAGGAAGTTCGACGTCCCAGGGTGTGGCGTCGTCGATGGCCGACCGGACGGCCGCCTTGATGACACGCTGGGCGTCGGTTTCAAAAAAATTGACGCCGTCTTCGAAGCTGACATGCTGCGAAGGATCAACACCATGAATACGGTAGGTTTCTTCCGACCAGCAAAGCGTCATGGTGTCGACAAGCAACTCCCAACTCCCCACCTTGGCCAGCGCGCCCGTGCGCTTCAGCAGCTGGGTGCTGCGCAGAAGGGCCAGTTCGGCGTTCTTGCGCGCTGTGATGTCCTGGATCACCCCGGTGCGCTGCATGGATTGGCCGGCTTCACTGCTGGGACTGACCAGGCCGAATTGATGAATCCAGCGAATATGCCCGCCCCGCAGGACCACGCGAAATTCGATGTCGGGGTTAGTCCCGGTTCGAATGGCGGTGTTGCACGCAGCCCGGAAAGCCTGCCGGTCGCTGTGGTGGACCCAGGTGAGCAGGCTGCCAAGATTACACTCAAAAAGCGAAGCGTCGATGCCGAGAAAATCAAAAATCTCGTCGGACAGGCGAAGCTGTGCGGTGGCCAGGTCAAACTGCCAGTAGCCGATGCGCGCCAAGCGTTGCGCATACTGCAATTTTTCCTGGGTCGACTTGCTGCGGGCCAGCTCGGCTTCAAGCGCAAGCTGACTCGCCTGCATGGACTCGGCCATGCGGTTGAAACTCGTCGAGATTTGCGTCAATTCGCTCGGGTCATTTTCGGACTGCAGCGGAATGCGCACATCAAGCCTCCCCGCCTGGAGCTGGCGCGTGGCAACCAAAATTTCAGCGACGGGTTTCACAATGGCGCGGCCGCCCAGCATCCAGGCGATCCAGCTCCCAAAAATGGCGACCAGCGTCAGCGCCAGGTAAACCAGCGCCAGCCGCTGGCGGGCCGGCGCGAGCACCTCGTTCTTGTCCGCGCTCACCGCCACAAAAAAAGGCGAGTCGGCAGATTTACCGCTGGGCCGAAATGCATAAATCTGCTGCGCACCGTTCGCGTCACCGCCTTCGAGCCCCCCCGCAACGCCAGCCTTAACCGCCGCCTGAAGGGCCGGATCAGGCAGCGTTTGCCCGATCGCCACAGGATTTTCAAGATTGGCAGCCAGCACAATGCCCTGGCGGTCCGTCACGACAAAGTGCGTCCCATTCGGCAAGGGTGCCTCGGCCAAGGACGTTGAGAGTTCTGTCAGGCTGATGGTAGCGAAGGCGACGGCACTGATGTTTCCCTGTGGGTTGAGGACCGGTTGGGCAAAGACGACCACAGGCTTTTCACTGACGCGCCCCTTCAGAAAACCACTTGCGACAAAACCCTTGCGCGCAATGGCTTCCTGGAAATACGGGCGGTCTCCTGCGAATTCATCCGGACGCCCTCCCAGGGCAAGGCAGCGTATATGCCCGTCAATTCCCGCAATGCCCAAATTGGCATAACCCAGCGCCTGCAGATTTAAAAGCTGAAGATACTTCTGGCAATCTGCATCTCGGCCCTCCTGCACGACCGGCATAGTGGCAATAGCGGTCAGCATTTGACGCGCAGATGCAGCGACGCGCTCCTGGTTGGCAGCAACCAGCGATGCAGAAAATTCCAGATTTTGCCGGGCCTGGCTCACCGCTTTTCCGGATGTCAGCACTGCACCGATGATGGCCAACCCAAACAGGGGAACGATGGCCGCCAGTACCAGCATGACCAGACGGGTGCGTAGCGTGATGTCCAACTTCATCGCATCAAGCCTTCCAACGAAGAAAAGCCAGCGAGGCAGCGACAGAAAGCAGGCCGGCTAGCCAGCCGTGGCGTCAAACAGCCGCCAGTGACTCATTTACGCCCAGCCAGTAGGCCTGCAGGCGATTCAGTTTTTCAGTGAAGTCGACAAAATCCACAGGTTTGCGCACAAAGCTGTTGGCCCCGCTCTGGTAGCAGCCGATCATGTCCGAGTGCTCGCTCGAGGACGTCAGCATGATCACGGGCACCAAGGTGGTCAGCGGATTGCTGCGAACACTGCGCAGCACGTCAAGCCCCGACAGCTTGGGCAGTTTCATGTCCAGCAGAATGAAAGACGGCTGCCTGCGAACATCGCGACCGGCATGCTTTCCCTGGCCAAAAAGGTAGTCAAGCGCCGCAGCGCCGTCGCAGGCCACGGCAATCTCTGCGCCAACGCCCAGTTCTTCAAGCGTCAACACCGTCAGTTCCAGATGGTCCGGGTTGTCTTCTACAACAAGTATCAGCTTATCGGACATGCTTGGTTCCATAGTTATTCGTAAATTTTAGCCCGTTTTGACTACTTACAGATTTTACTAATGTTCCAATTTTTTTTATCTTTTACAAGATGGTGTTGACAACTCTTATATTCATTGTGGTGACAGCACTTTGTCCTTGAGTTCCCGGCGCAAGGCGGCATAGCCAGGCATGACGCTTTGCACGGTGGCCCAGAAACGGGGGCTGTGGTCCATGAAGCGCAGGTGGCTGAGTTCATGCACCACCACATAGTCGATCAAGTCCGGGCGCAAGTGCATCAGCCGCCAGTTCAGCCGGATGGCGCCACTGCTGCTGGCGCTGCCCCAGCGGGTAACGGCGCTGGACAGGCTGAGCTTGTGCCACTGCACCCCCAGTTGCTGCGCAAAAAAGTCCAGCCGGGCGGTAAAAACCGGCACCGCCTGCTGGATGAGCCAGGCCCGGACACTGGCGTGGACCTGGACCGGAGTGGCATCAGCCGGCAGTTTGAGGCGCAGGACGCGCGTCTCACCAGCGGCCCCATGGTCCAAAACGCTGTGTGACAGGTGCCAATCCAGCACCAGCCGCACCGGTTCGCCCAGGAAAGGGAAAACGCCACCGTCTTGCCAGTCGATCCGCTGCGATTCCTGCTGGCGGTGCCGCTCGCGCGTTTCATGCAGTTTTTTGACAATCCAGCCTGACTTGCTCAGCACGGCCTGGTCAATCTCCTGGAGTGGCACCCATGTCGGTGCGCTGACGGCCAGGCCTTCGCGGCCTACGGAAAATCCGATGGTCCGGCGTTTTCGGCGCCTGACTTCATAGGCCACCAGCCGGCCTGTCAGCAGGATTTCGCGCGTGGCGCGCGGATGGCGAAAAACGGCTGGCGCTGGGGCCGCCGTCTGCGCTATTATTTCCATAGCATCACGTACAACACCCACTTGCGAAGGTAGCTTTTTTGATATTGAATTTGCCGGTTTTTTGGCACCCACAGGAAGATCGGGTTCGGGAGTGAAAAAGTCGAGCACCAACTGGACAAGCCTGCGCGCCTTGGCGGCGGGTTGACAGGACGGGGCAGCCACCCAGGCCTCCTTCAGGAATGCGGCCTGGCCGCTACGGCGTCGCGGCCGGCATAGGCTTCAGGGTCGAGCCGGCGCATTTCGGCCTCGATCCAGGCTTCGACTTCGCGCATCAGCTCGTCAGGCTTGCGACCGGCGCTGGGAATCGGCTTGCCGATGGAAATGTCGACGATGCCCGGCCGCTTGATGAAGGCCTTGCGCGGCCAGCATTTGGCCGAGGTCACGGCAATCGGGATCACCGGCGCGCCGGTCTCGATCGCCAGGCGGGTGCCACCCGACTTGTACACGCCTTTTTGCCCCCGGTTGATGCGCGTGCCCTCGGGAAACATGATCACCCAGGTGCCCTTTGCCATCAGGCGCTTGCCCTGCGCCACGACCTTGCTGAAAGCCTGCGTGCGCTGGCTGCGGTCAATATGGATCATGTCCATGCGCGCCATGGCCCAACCGAAAAACGGGATGTAGAGCAGTTCCTTCTTGAACACATAGGCCAGCGGGTGCGGCATGATCGCCGGCATGGTCAGCGTCTCCCAGGTCGACTGGTGCTTGACCAGCAGCACGGCCGCGCTTTTCTCGCCGGTCGGCAGGTTTTCCATGCCGGTGATACGGTTCTGGATGCCCAGAATGACCGTGCCGCTGTCAACGGCCAGCTTGAGCCAGCGCGCGCACATCCAGTACATCGTCGTGCTGTTGACGAACACCGAGGCCATGACGACAAACAGCGCCCAGGGAATGACGGTCAGGATCAGCCACAGCATGTGCAGGACGGAGCGAATCAAGGGCATGGCAGGGACTCCGGCGGTTGGGTTGGTAGCTTGTCGAGCTGGATGCGCTGCAAGCGTGCTTCAAAATCGAAATTCAGGGTGTTTCAGCCCTCTGACGCACACGGATCGGGCGCAGGCAGCTATCATTTTCATATCATCATCGGCCAGCGGCTTCAGACGGGGCACTGCGCGCCAGGATGAAGTCGGCAAACGCCGACAGGTCCTGGTGCACCCATGTGCCCGGCGGCAAGCCATCGGGCGGCGCCGTTCCCCGGTATTTTTCCGACTTGCCGGTGAGCACCAGGTGCGGCTCGCAGCCGGCCGCCGCGCCAGCCTGCACATCGCGCACGGAATCGCCAACCGTTGGAACGCCCGCGAGCTGCACGCCAAAACGCATGCCGATCTGCTCGAAGAGCCCGGGCCGGGGCTTGCGGCAGTTGCAGTTTTCGTCGGCGGTGTGCGGGCAGAAAAACACTGCATCGATCCGCCCGCCCTGCACGGCAAGCAGCTTCTGCATCTTGGCATGCATGGCGTTGAGCGACACCACGTCGAACAGGCCACGCCCCAGTCCCGACTGGTTGGAGGCAATCACCACATGCCAGCCGGCATGGTTGAGCCGGGCAATCGCTTCGAGCGCGCCGGGCAGCGGCAGCCACTCGTCCGGCGTCTTGACGAAGTCGTCGCTGTCACTGTTGATGGTGCCGTCGCGGTCGAGGATGACGAGTTTCATGGGGTTTTCATCAAAAGAGAAACGGGCGGCACAGCCTGCCAGCCGGTGACAAACAAGCCGTTGAAGCGGCCGGGAGCGAGTTGCAGCGCCAGCGTGTCGCCGGGCTTGAGCGATGCGGCGCCAGCGTCGCCGATCAGCAGGCGGTTCGGAATGGCCACGCCGTCAATCTGCAGCACCAGTTCCGTCCCGCCCAGGCTGCGCAGGCTGGCAGGTTTGAGATGGGCGGTCACCACCCGGGCTTGTACCGGCGCGGGCGCTGCAGCCGTCATGCCCTGCAACACCAGCCCCTGCCGGTTCACATGGCGCTGCAGCAGCGCGCCGCTGCCGAAAAGCCAGAGCATCAGCCAGACAGCACCGATCACCGGCATGACGCGGCGCCAGCCCAGCCGGTAGATGACCAGCCCCGCCGCGATCAGCAAAGCCAGCGCCAGGGCGAACGGCCAGAGCAAATCCAGCGCGCCGGCCGTGGTGGACACCGGCGCCAGCGGCAGCGCCGGCACCGTGTTCTGGCGGTCGTCTACCAGTTGCAGCAGCCAGCGCACCGCGACCATGAACGCGGGCGGACCAAAGATCAGCCAAGCGGTGCGCTGCGACGTCCAGCCGTTTCCGGCAGGATCCTGTCCGCTGCGGTTCAGGGAATCGGTCGAAGGCATTGATGCGTCAAGCCGCCAGACGCGACAGGTCGGCGACCCGGTTCATGGCGTCGTGCAGGCTTTTCAGCAGGCCCTGGCGGTTGAGGCGCAGGTCGATTTCCTCGGCGTTGACCATCACGCCGTCGAAGAAGGCATCGACTGGCGCGCGCAAGGCCGCCAGGGTTTGCAGCGACGCGGCATAGTCGCCTGCAGCGAACTGCGCGTTGGCTTGGGGAACAATGTCCTTCATCGCGGCGTACAGGGCGATTTCAGCAGACTCCTTCAGCAGCAGTTCGCTGACATGCGGGTCCACTTCCTGGGCTTTTTTCAGGATGTTGCCGATGCGCTTGTTGGCGGCCGCCAGGGCGGGGGCTTCGGGCAATGCCGAGAAAGCGCGCACCGCCGCCAGGCGCCAGGTGACATCGCCCAGACGCCTGGGGCGCAGCGACAGGACGGCATCGACTTCCTGCGCGCTGAAGCCCTGCTCGCGCAGGGAGCCGGCGAAGCGGTCGTAGAAAAAATCCTGCAGTTCGACCACTGCACGGCCATACTCGAATCCGGTGATGTCCTTGAACTCGCTGGCCGCCCCCTTGACCAGCGTGTCCAGGCTCAGCGGCAGGTTTTTCTCCACCAGCATCCGGATCACACCCAGCGCATGGCGTCGCAACGCAAACGGGTCTTTGTCCCCCGTCGGCAGGTTGCCGATGCCGAACATACCCACCAGCGTTTCGAGCTTGTCGGCCAGCGCGACGACCACGCCGGTCATGCCGCGCGGCAGCGCATCGCCGGCAAAGCGCGGCTTGTAATGGTCTTCAATCGCATCGGCCACCTCGGCATCCAGGCCATCGTTGAGCGCGTAATAGCGGCCCATGGTGCCTTGCAATTCCGGAAATTCGCCGACCATGTCGGTCACCAGGTCGCTCTTGGCCAGTTGTGCAGCTTGATCGGCTTGCGCGGCCAGCGCATCACCGCCGAGTTGCTGCCCGATGGCCCGGGCCATCGCCCGAACACGCTCGACGCGCTCGCCCTGCGAGCCCAGCTTGTTGTGATACACCACCTTGTCCAGCCCGGCCACACGTGACACCAGCGTCTTCTTGCGGTCCTGGTCAAAGAAAAACTTGGCATCGGCCAGGCGCGGACGCACGACGCGCTCGTTGCCGCCGATGACCGCACTGGCGTCTTTCGGGCTGATGTTGCTGACGACCAGAAAGCGGTTTGTCAGCTTGCCGTCGGCGTCAAGCAGCGGAAAGTATTTCTGGTTGGCCTTCATCGTCAGGATCAGGCACTCCTGCGGCACGTCCAGAAACTCTTGTTCAAACGCGCAGACCAGCACATTGGGCCGCTCGACCAGCGCCGTCACCTCGTCGAGCAGCGCATCGTCCTCGATCGGCTGGACGCCGCCGCCCAGTTCAGCCGCCGCCTCAAGCAGCTGGCGGGCAATCTCGGCCTTGCGCTGGGCAAAGCTGGCAATCACCGCGCCGTCGATTTCCATCGTCACCGCATAGCTGTCGGCATCACGCAGCACCACCGGGTCAACGGCCGCTTCAAAGCGGTGGCCGTGGGTGAAGTTGCCCGCCTTCAGCCCCAGCACCTTGACCGGCACCACGGTGCTGCCATGCAGCGCGACCAGCCCGTGCGCCGGGCGCACAAAGTTCACGCTGGTCCAGCCGGGCAGTTCGCAGTCTGTTTCCAGCTGGTAGCTCATGACCTTCGGAATCGGCAGCTTGGCAATGGCTTCTTCCAATGCCTTTTGCAGGCCGGTGTCGAGCGTGGCGCCGGCCTGCAGGCTGTCGTAGAACAGCGCGTCGGCCTTGCCGTCGGGCGCGCGTTTGAGCGCGGCCACGGCCGCGAGCGGATCGGACAGGGCAGCACCCAGCGCCTGCAGTTTTTTCATCAGCGCGGGCGTTGCCTCGCCGGCGGCGTTCAGCCCCACCGACACCGGCATGAGCTTTTGCTGCACCGCCTTGTCGTCGGCCTTGCGCCAGACGTCGCTGATGTGCGCGGCCAGCCGGCGCGGCGAGGCGTACGCCGTGACGACCGATTCGGCCGTGGCCAGGCCCAGCGCCCGGAGCTGCTCGGCCAGCACGCCGGCAAAGGCATCGCCCAGCTTTTTCAGTGCCTTGGGCGGCAGCTCTTCGACAAACAGCTCGACCAGAAGGTTTTGGGTGGTCATGGTTCAGGCGCCCTTCTTCTTGGTCGTGGCTGGGGTGGCGGTGCTTGTTTTTGTCATCTGCTCGACCCATTCGCGCGGCGCCATCGGGAACCCCAGGCGCTCGCGGCTTTCGTAATAGCTCTGCGCCACCAGGCGCGAGACAGTGCGGATGCGGCCCATGTAGGCGGCGCGCTCGGTCACGCTGATGGCGCCGCGCGCGTCCAGCAAATTGAAGCTGTGGGCGGCTTTCAGCACCTGCTCGTAGGCCGGCAGGGCGAGCTGCTGCTCGATCAGGTACGTGGCCTGCTTTTCATGCGCAGTGAAGGCGGTGAACAGGAAATCGGTGTCGGAATGCTCGAAGTTGTAGGTTGATTGCTCGACCTCGTTTTGCTTGTACACGTCGCCATACGTCAGGCCGTCGGTCCAGGTCAGGTTGTAGACGTTGTCCACGCCCTGCAAATACATCGCCAGACGCTCCAGGCCGTAGGTGATCTCGCCGGTGGCCGGTTTGCAGTCGATGCCGCCGACCTGCTGGAAATAGGTGAACTGCGTGACTTCCATGCCATTGAGCCAGACTTCCCAGCCCAGGCCCCAGGCGCCCAGTGTCGGGTTTTCCCAGTCGTCCTCGACAAAGCGGATGTCGTTTTGCTTCAGATCGAAGCCCAGCGCTTCCAGGCTGCCCAGGTACAGCTCCAGAATATTTGAGGGCGCGGGCTTGAGCACCACCTGGTACTGGTAGTAATGCTGCAGGCGGTTCGGGTTTTCGCCATAGCGGCCGTCTTTCGGGCGGCGGCTCGGCTGCACGTAGGCCGCTTTCCATGGCTCGGGGCCAAGCGCTCTTAAAAACGTAGCGGTGTGCGACGTCCCGGCGCCGACTTCCATGTCATAAGGCTGTAAAAGTGCGCAACCCTGGTCAGCCCAGTAAGACTGCAGCTTCAGGATGATTTGCTGGAAAGTGAGCATAGGAACTGTTGTTTTTGATGGCAGGTGCAGCGTCGAGGCACCGAAAAGTCATGGAGTTGGGAATGCCGGGGATGGCATTGCACAAAAATGCATTTTACGCGGCCACGATTCAGCCCCGGCGCCTGAAAAACAGCCCCAGCCCGAGCGCCGCCAAGCCAAGACCCCACAGCGGCCAGAGCCCGAAACGCCCGGCCCACCAGGCATAGGGCGTGATGCCGCTGCGCCCCTGCACGTCGCCATTCAGCGCGCCCCGGGTGTGGCGCGGCAGCGAATGCGTGACCTCGCCCAGGCGGTTGATGATGACGGTGGCACCAGTATTCGTCGCGCGGATCATCGGCCGGCCAAACTCCAGCGCGCGCATGCGCGAGATCTGCAGATGCTGGTCGATCGCCACTGTGTTGCCGAACCAGCCGATATTGCCGACATTGACGAACACCGTCGGCGCCTGGCTTGCATCGGCAAAGCGCGCAGCCAGTTCCTCGCCAAACAGGTCCTCGTAGCAGATGTTCGGCGCCAGGCGCTGACCCTGCCAGGCAAAGGACGGCTGGCCGACCGCGCCGCGGTTGAAGTCGCCCAGCGGAATGTTCATCAGGCGGATGAACCAGTGAAAACCGGGCGGAATGACCTCGCCGAAAGGCACCAGGTGGTGCTTGTCGTAACGGTAGGGCTCGGGCTGCACCAGCGGTGCCGCCTGGCCAGGCAGCGCGGGTTTCAAGCCCAGCACCGAATTTGAGTAGCCGGTGTTGAAGTCGCCCAACGGCAGCCCGATCAGCGCGGCCTGGTCGCCGCTGGCAAAACGCGCCCGCAACGCCTGCCAGTAACCGTCGGGCAGTTGCCGAGGCAGCAGCGGCAGCGCCGTCTCGGGCGCAATCACCAGCGCGCCCTTGGCGCTTTGCAGTTGCTCGCCATACCAGCGCAGCGCGGTGGCCACGCCGGTGCCGCTGACGAATTTTTCGTCCTGCGGAATGTTTCCCTGCAGCAGCGTGACCGACATCGGCCGGACCAGCGCCGGATCGGGCTCGACATCGCCCACATTGAACACCGGCAGCCAGGCGATGGCGGCGCTGGCCAGCACGCCGGCCAGCGCAGAACGCCAGCGGGTCCGGGGCGCCAGCAGGCTGAATGCCAGCCAGGCGGCGACCGACGCCGCGATGAAAGTCAGGCCATGCACGCCGACCCACGCGGCCAGCGGCCTGGCCCAGCCGTCCACATGGGCATAACCGCCCTCGCCCCACGGAAAGCCGGTGAAAAACTGGACCCGGGCGAGTTCGGCCAGCAGCCACATCGCCGCAAAAAACAGAGCACGCCACGCAGCCTGGACGGGCGCAAAAGCCACAAACAGTGCAGAAGCGGCAGCATAGTAAAGCCCAAGGAGGACGGCCAGCAGCACGATAGCCAGAACCGTTAGCGGCGCGGCCAGTCCGCCGTACACATGCAGGGAAATGAACAGCCACCAAGAGGTGGCGCACTGCATGGCCACGGCAAACAGGCCGCCCAGCCACGCGCCGCGCCGCCAATTTTGGGCGCCATCGAGTTGCCCGGCCAGCAGCGCCAGCGCCAGCAATTGCAGCCACCCCGCAGGCTGGCCCGGGACCAGGCCGAGCGCGGACGCGCCCAAGGGAAAAGGCCAGGCCATGCTGGCGGCATGCAAAGCGCCGGCGACCAGGACGATGGCCAGTTGAAGCCATGCCAGCCGGTCGCCTGTCGCCGGGGCGATGCGCCGGATGCCTGGCGAGCCCAGTCGTACCGCGGGTAAAGACCTCATGCGCGAGGCGGCCAGGGCAGGCAGCCCATCAGCGGCGTCACGGCGCTTCGCTCACCGGGACGGCCGTGGCAGCCGCTGGCGACACCTTGAACCAGCGCACCGCACCGCCCTTGGTGTGCAGCACCGTGAACTGCAGGCCGGCCAGTGCGTAATGCTCGCCGCGCTTGGGCACATGGCCCATTTCGTGCGCGACCAGGCCACCGATGGTTTCAAAATCGGTTTCCGGCAGCAGCACCTCGAACGATTCATTGACCCGCTCGACCGCCGTGTCCCCGCTGACGCGGTAGGTGTGGTCGGTCAGGGCGAAGATGTCGCCGGCGTCTTCTTCGATGTCAAATTCATCCTCGATCTCGCCGACGATCTCCTCCAGCACATCTTCGATGGTGATGAGGCCGGCCACCCGGCCGAACTCATCGATGACCACAGCCAGGTGGTTGTGGTTGACCCTGAATTCGCGCAGCAATTCGTTCAGTCCCTTGCTTTCAGGCACGAACACCGCCGGTCGCAAAAGCGCCCGGATGTTGAGCTCCGGGGCGCGCTGCAGTTTGAGCAAATCCTTGGCCATCAGGATGCCGATGATGTTTTCTTTTTCGTCCTCATAAACCGGAAAACGCGAATGCGCGGTGTCGATGATCAGGTGCAGCAACTCGTCGAACGGGGCATTGATATTGACCAGGTCCATGCGCGGCGCAGCCACCATCACATCACCAGCCGTCATGTCCGCCATGCGGATCACCCCTTCGAGCATTTCCCGGCTTTGCTGGCCAATGACATCGTTGTCCTGGGCTTCCACCAGGGTTTCGATCAGCTCGTCCCTGGAGTCAGGACCGGGGTGGAGCATTTCCGCAAGCTTTTGCAAAAAGCCGCGCTTGTCTTCGGTTTTGGAAGACCGACTGGGAGGAACATCGGACACGTAAGGGCGGTCGGTAGTGGAGAAGCGGCCTAGGATAGCCGAATTTTCCCGGCGGCCCGGAAGTTGGGGTAACCTGAAGCCCACGATCCGACGGGAGGTGCAGCCCCGTAAAGTGCAGCGCCGAATCGCCGGCGCAGCAACCCCCTTGGGGGAGCGTGGGGGCTAGGCTCTTCGGCTGCCGCGCACGCCGCGCCGCACTTCCTGCAGCAGCGCCAGGAAATCCCAGAACTTCTTGGCCTGGACCTTCAGCCGGTAATCGGTCTGCGCGATCTGCTCCTCGAGCAATTCGCTCATGCGCGAGTCCAGGTCCGCCGGCTGCACCTTGAGGTAGGCCTCGGTTTCCGAACCATCGCGCTCGACTGTGGCGCCGGCCTTGCGGGCGATGTTGAGCATGGCGGTGTTTTCGCTCAGCGCATGGATGAACATCATCTGCACGCCTTCGTTTCGCGAATGCATGGCGGCCCGGTCGAACAGGCGCGCGCCATAGCCCCTGCCGCGCGCATGCGCCAGCACGGAAACACCAAATTCGGCGCAACTCTGGAGTTCGGGATCGGTGGAAAAGGCCAGGTGCGCCATGGCGATCAGTTCGAGCTTGCGGTTGTAGATCCCGAAGATTTCGTCGCGCTCGAAATTGAGCCCGGCGACATAGCGCCGGATCTGCTCGTCGTTGGCCGTATAGCCAAAGCGCAGGTAGCGGTCCCGGGGCTCAAGCGCCAGCAGGTGCGCGGTGATGCGCCCTGTCTGGGTGGGACCGATGGAGCGGATCGGCACCATGACCGAAGGCGCACTGTCAGCCGCCGCCAGGCGGTGCGCGCCGCCCTGCGCTGGCGAGCGGAAAAACGCCCTGCTCGCCATGAAGGAGGCTTTTAAAAGTGTGCCGGGATGAACCATTCGCCAAATATAAGGGTTATCCCTATATTCCACGCACCATCAGCGTAAAGCCCTAAAGCATCGGGCAAATTTCGATCCGCAAAAAATCATGATTTTTGGCAACGCCTGAATGCATCAATAGCTATAGAAAGCATAGCAATGACAGGCCCATGCTAGGTAATACTACCGACACAAAATGTTGCAATGCAGCAACGCCATTGGGCTGCGTCGGCGGGCAGCACGGCGGCGCGCCGACGCGGCAAACCATCCCGTGAATTGCGTCACAAGGGAACGGCGGTGGTGGACTTCACCCGGTCCAGCACGAAACTGGTCTTGCAGTCCTGCACGCTGGGGTGCTTGAGCAGCGTGTCCATGATGAAGCGGCTGTAGTGCGCCATGTCCGCGACCAGCACGCGCAGCAGGTAGTCCATCTCGCCGGTCAGCGCCGCGCATTCGACCACCTCGGGCCAGGTCTGCACGCTGGCGCGAAACAGGTCCATCGGGTTGCGCTTGTGGCTTTCCAGGTGCTTTTCGAGCCGCACCGTGATGTAGGCCGTCAGCCCCAGCCCGACCGACTCGGGCTTGACCAGCGCCACGTAGCGGTCGATCACGCGGGTTTCCTCCAGCCTTTTCACGCGCCGCAGCACCGCGCTGGGCGACAGGCCGACCTCTGCAGCCAGTTGGTCGTAGGTGGCGCGGCCGTCGGCCTGGAGGCTGCGCAAAATTTGCCGGTCGAGCTTGTCAAGTGTCTGCATCGGGTTTATTTTGCAGCTTTCCTGCGTGAAGCAGAAGGTGCGCGCCTTGATTTGCATGAATCCACACCCTCTGCGCGCCTAGAGTAGGCGCACCAACCACGGAGACAACATGAACAAGCCTCTTTCAACCGAAGCTGACGCGACCCGGGACAACCCGATGGGCACCGACGGCTTCGAATTCATCGAATACGCCGCGCCCGATCCGAAGGCCATGGGCGCGGTGTTCGAGCGCATGGGCTTCAAGGCGATTGCCCGGCACCGGCACAAGAACGTGCTGCTGTACCGCCAGGGCGGCATCAACTTCATTTTGAATGCCGAACCCGACTCGTTCGCCCAGCGCTTTGCGCGCCAGCACGGCCCCAGCGTCTGCGCCATCGCCTTCCGGGTGCAGGACGCCAAATTCGCCTATGAGCGGGCGATTGCACTGGGTGCCTGGGGCTATGCCCAAACGGCGGCGCCGGGCGAGCTGAACATTCCGGCGATCAAGGGGGTCGGCGACTCGATCATCTATTTCATCGACCGCTGGCGCGGCAAGAACGGCGCAGAGGCGGGTGACATTGGCAACATCGGCTTTTACGATGTTGATTTCGAGCCCCTGCCAGGCGCCGAGCTGAACCCGGCCGGCCACGGCCTGACCTACATCGACCACCTGACGCACAACGTGCACCGGGGCCGCATGGCCGAATGGGCGGGCTTTTACGAGCGGCTGTTCAACTTCCGCGAGGTGCGCTACTTCGACATCGAAGGCCAGTCCACCGGCGTCAAAAGCAAGGCCATGACCAGCCCCTGCGGCAAGCTCCGCATCCCGATCAACGAGGAAGGCAACGAAAAATCCGGCCAGATCCAGGAATACCTCGACCTCTACCAGGGCGAAGGCATCCAGCACATCGCGCTGGGCTCGGACGACCTGCCGGCGACGGTGGATGCGCTGCAGTTCGCCGGCATGAAGCTCCTGAACACCGGCGACACCTACTACGAACTGCTCGATGCGCGCATTCCGGGCCATGGCGAGGACGTGGCGGCGCTGCAGGCGCGCAACATCCTGGTGGACGGCCAGCCGGGCGATTTGCTGCTGCAGATCTTCAGCGAGAACCAGCTCGGGCCGATCTTTTTCGAATTCATCCAGCGCAAGGGCAACCAGGGCTTTGGCGAGGGCAACTTCAAGGCACTGTTCGAGAGCATCGAGCTGGACCAGATGCGCCGCGGCGTGCTGGAGAAAGCATGATGTCCCCCAGCGAACCACGCGCAGCGCAGAGCGTGGGGGATTCAACCTCAAGCCAGCCAGGGCCGCAGAACTGGCTTTGCCAGGCTGCAGGCGCAGCGGCCCCCTCGGGGGGCAGCGAACCACGCGCAGCGGGGAGCGTGGGGGCCACACCCCCTCGCGGCGACTACAGCCGCGCCGGCAGCGACCACACCTGCGCACAGGACTATGCTGCCTACACCGAAGCGCACCACGGCACCTATCGCCGCCTGTATGCGCGGCAGTCGGCGCTGCTGCCGGGGCTGGCGTGCAGCGCGTTCATCGACGCGCTGCCGCACCTGGGCGCCAGCGACACGATTCCGCGCTTTGAGGACATCAATGCGCGGCTGTTCCCGGCGACCGGCTGGCAGCTGGTCGGCGTGCCGGGGCTGATTCCCGAGGTGCCCTTCTTCAGCCTGCTGGCAGCGCGCAAGTTTCCGGTGACCGACTGGATCCGCACGCCGGACGAGTTCGACTACATCGTCGAGCCGGACCTGTTTCACGACCTGTTCGGCCATGTGCCGCTGCTGTTCGAGCCGCGCTATGCCGACCACATCCAGGCCTATGGCGAAGGGGCGCTGAAGGCCCATGCGCTGGAACACGGGCCGCATCCGGTGCCCGGCGCGGTCGAGATGCTGTCGCGCCTGTACTGGTACACGATCGAGTTCGGGCTGATGCGCGACGAGCGCTCCGGCGGCCAGATGCGGGCCTATGGCGCGGGGCTGCTGAGCAGTCCGGGCGAACTGGCGTATTGCGTGCAGTCGGACGAGCCCCAACGCACGCCGCTGCGGGACACGGCCGACCTGCTGCGCTGCATGGCGTCAAGCTACAAGATCGACAGCTACCAGCAACAGTATTTCGTGATCGACCGCTTCGACACGCTGCGGGCGCTGACCGAGCCCGACTTCAAACCTCTTTACCAGACGCTGAATACAGGGCATTCCCAGGCTGGCTAACGCCCACGCGTCCTGAACAGAAAACGGGTTTTTGCATCAAAAGTGCTGCTGGCGCATTGTGCATGAGCGCCAGCAGCTCTTAATTCAGTAGCATTCAATACTGCTGCCGGTTCTTTGCATGCAGTGATTTCCCGTCGGGGGTGTTGCTATTCAGACCGCGGCCGGTGCGGCGGGCCAGTCCTCCAGCGACTGGCAGCTTCTTTCGGCCAAGGCCATCAGCCTTGCCACCTGCAATGCTGCATCGGCAGGCCACAGACCCTGCAGGCAGGCATGCTCCAAAGCGGCGCAGGCATCGCTCAGGGACTGCGCGCCCACATTGGAAGCCGCACCTTTGAGCGCATGGGCAGCCTGCGACAGCACAGCACCATCGCAAGCGGCCAGGGCGCGGCGGATGTCGTCGGTGCGCTGGGGCATCTCGGTGATGAAAAGCATCATCACCTCGCGCGTCATGCTGAGGTCTTCATCGTCAAACTCCCGGAACTGCTCCAGCCGGCTCCAGTCGATGAGCAGTGGCTCTGGCTTTAAACCCGCAGAAGCATCCTGTGTAACAGGCGCGATGAGTTCTGGCGCAATTTCTTGCCCGGGCTGCCGGGCGTAACGCGCCAGCGCCTCGGACAACTCGTCCATGCGCAGCGGCTTGGGCAAAAAGCCGATCATGCCGGCCTGCAGACAGCGCTGGCGGTCCTCTTCCAGGACCGAGGCGGTCAGCGCGATGAGCGGCGGCGCCGACGCGCCGTGCGCAGCAAGAATCAGGCGCGAGGCGACAAAGCCGTCCATCACCGGCATGTTGGCATCCATCAGGATCGCGGCGTACTGGCGCGGCGGGCCGCCCGGGCCGCTGAGCAGCGACGCATTGACCATGTCCACGGCTTCGCGCCCGTTGACCGCAGTGGCGGCTTCGTAGCCCAGCTTGGCCAGCATGGCCAGCGCAACCTTGAGGTTGATGGCGTTGTCGTCGGCCACCAAAATGAACTGGTTACGGGCGGCAGCCGGTTCGGCCCTTGCTACTTTTTCAATAGCTGCCGGAGGAGACGTGACGCGCGCCAAGGCCTCAAACAGCTGTGACTGGCGGTAGGGCTTGAGCAGTCGTGCATCGAATACCCGGGCCGGCTCGCCGGTGGGCATGGTGCCCGAGGTCAGCAGTACGATGGGCAGGGCCGGCATCAGTGCGCGCAGCAGGCGGGCAAAGCTTAAGCCGTCCATCTCGGGCATGTGCATGTCGCTGATCACCACATCGACAGGATGCCCGGCCAGCCAGTCCAGCGCATCGGCCGCTCGCTCGAAGAGCATCGGCGTCATGCCCCAGCGCCTGAGCTGCTTGTCCAGGATGCGCAGGTTGAGCGGCGTGTCATCGACCACAGCGACCTGCTGGCCGGCCAGGCTGACCAGATGCAGCCCCGACAACATGGCCACTTCGGGCGCCGGCGCATGGCCCAGCCGGGCGGTGAACCAGAAGGTGGAACCCAGGCCCGGCGCCGATTCCAGTCCGACCTGCCCGCCCATCAGCTTGACCAGACGCTTGCAGATCGCCAGGCCAAGCCCGGTGCCGCCGTATTTGCGGGTGGTGCTGGCATCGACCTGGACGAAGGACTGGAACAAGGCGGCCTGGCGGTCCGGCTCAATGCCGATGCCGCTGTCCTTGATGCGGAACTCGATCAGCGCGCCCTGGTCCGGGCTGAAGCCTTCCAGCATGTGGGCCGAGACCACCACCTGCCCGTTGTCGGTGAACTTGACCGCATTGTTCACCAGGTTGAGCAGCACCTGGCGCAGGCGCGTCACGTCGCCAAGCACCCAGCCGGGCAAGTCGTCGCCCAGGTCCACCAGCAGCTCCAGTCCTTTTTCACGGGCGCGCGGCGCGCCGATGTCACAAGCTTCCTCAATCGTGGCCAGCAGGTTGAGCGCCTCTTCCTCGAGTTCGAGTTTGCCCGATTCGATCTTGGAAAAATCCAGCACATCGTTGATCACGCCCAGCAGCTGGTCGCTGGAAATGCGCATGGTGTGGACATAGTCGCGCTGCTCGGCGTCCAGCGGCGTGTCGGCCAGCAGCGTGGTCATGCCGACCACGCCGTTGAGCGGGGTACGGATTTCATGGCTCATGGCGGCCAGAAACGCTGCCTTGGCCCGGGCGGCGCCCAGGGCTTCGTCACGCGAGGCGTTCAGCTCGGCAGTGCGGCTGGCCACCCGGTCTTCCAGTGTCTCATTGGCCTCGTGCAGGGCTACGGTCTGCGCCCGGATGGCCGTCCGGTTGCGCTTGAGTTCACGGGCGCTGTCATGCAGGGACTGGGACAGCTGGCGCACTTCGTCAATGCGGCTGGCCGGGTACGCGGGCGGCACCTCGTCCCGCGCCAGCAATGCCGCGGCTGTGCCCAGGCGCCGGAAGTGCAGGCTCAGCCGCCATGCCAGTGCAATGGCCAGCAGTGCGCCCAGCGCCAGGATGAGTGCGGTCACGGCCAGCGTGTCCTTCAGGGCCGCCCGCGTTGCTGCGGTGAAGTCGCTTTCAGGGGCTGCCACCACCAGGCTCCAGCGCACGCCAATGCTTTCGCCAAAGGGCTTCAATGCCACCACCAGGGTATCGCCCTCCATGGGAACTCGGCGCAGGAAAGACACGCGCTGCACGCTGGACTCCAGGGTTTTCCCCAGGCTGGAAACGGTTTCGCCGTAAGCCTGCCGGATGATGGCGTTGCGGCTTTGCAGGGGTTTGTGGCGCTGCAAAACACCGGCATCATTGGAAAAGAGTTCGTCGCCGGTCGAGCTGGCCACGGCAAAACCCTGTTCGTCCAGCAGGAACACCGCACCATGGGAACTGATCCGCATGCCTTGGAGCAACTGGTTCAGGCGCTTGAGCGGCAGGTCGACGGCAAACACGCCCAAGGCGCTGCCATTGGTGGCGTAGACGGGCTGCGCCAGCGTCAGGCGCAGTTGCGGGTCCATTGCAGAAACCGATATGGGCGTGAAGGCACGCCCCTTGTTTTCAATCGCCCGCTGATACCAGGACTGGTTGCGGGGCTCAAAATTGCGGGTTTCGGCAGGCAGTTCATTCCGACGGTCGCCTGGCGACGCAGCCATGAAAAAGCGCCGGCCCTCGCCACCCGCCTTGCGCTCGCTCACGCGCACCAGAGTGGCGGCTTCCTGGGCGAAGGTGTCAACCGCCAGAAAATCACCGCGCTGCCTTGCCAGGTACATCCGGGGAACATCGGGGGTCATGCGCGTCATGGCGAACGCGGCCTGCTCGAACAGTTCGGGCGACGCAATCAGCTGGCGCGCGCGCAGCACGGCCGACGCATCGGGTTGCGCGTGAACCAGGCCATTCAGCACGACATGGGCCTGCGCCAGATGGTTTTCCACATCGGTCTTGATGCGTTCGGTCATGTCTTCGATGACTTTTTCCGACAGCAGCTGCACGCTTTGCACATTGCTGCGGTACAAAAACCAACCCACGGTGGCGGCCGGAAGCAGCGAGAACACCAGCAGGCTGGCGATCAGCACCGCCCTCAGCGAGAAAGTCTTGGGCGGCATCAGGCTTGAGTTCATGCAAGGCCCAGAATTTCCAGCGTATCCATGGGCTGGCTGCGCCCCGGCAACTGGACAAGGGCTCGTTCACCGGTCCGAACCGCCCCGGTGACCAGGCGATACGCCTGCACGCTGGCCGCCACTGACCAGGGCAGGCGCGGCTCGCCCTGGAACAGCTTGAGCGCCGCCGAAACGGTGTCGCCTACCGGCGTGCTCTGGCCAGTGCGGCTGATCAGGCCGTCCAGGTGGGCAAAGCTCACCGGACCGCTGTGCAGCGCCACACCCAGCGAAAACGTCGGCAGCCCGCGGCCACTCAGGCTTTTCTGCACATGGGCGTCAATACGACGGGTGGCATTTGTCAGCCCCAGTGCGGCGCGGACCGCCCGCAGCCCGTGGTTCACGGACTGGGTGTCGGCGGTATCGACAAAAATGCACAGCATGCCATCGCCGACAAACTGCATGTAATGCGCGCCGAACAGATACACCGTGTCGCCGACGCTGGTGTAGAGCAGCTGGACGATCTCGCTGAGTTCACTGCTGCCCAGCGCCTGCGACCACAGGGCGTAATCGCGCATGTCTGCATACAGCACCGTGGCACTGGAGAACTTCTCGCTGCTCGGCGCCGTGCTGCTGTCCGGCCACTGCGCACTGAGCGCCTTGACCAAGCGGCTTTCGTACAGTGCGCCAATCTTGTGTCGCTGCACGTCCAGCGCCAGCTGCACCGCCTTGTCGACCACCTGGGTGCGCATGGCGTCGGCACGGTCGCGCTTGTGCAGCTGCGCGCTGACGGCTTCGCGCAGTTCCTGCGGTGCAAACGGCTTGGTCAGGTAGTCGTCAGCCCCAGTGGTCATGCCCAGGCGCATGTAGCTGCGCTCCTGCAGCGAGGTAAGCAAAATCACCGACGTGGCTGCAAGTAGCGGGTCGCTTCGCACCTGATCGAGCACTTCAAAGCCGTCCATCAGCGGCATCTGCACATCGCTGACGACCAGGTCGGGCTTGTGTTCGCGAACCAGCGCCAGTCCCTTGGCGCCGTCTTCAGCGGCCATCACCTGGTAGCCTTCCTTCTTCAGCACCTGGCTTACCAGCAGGCGCGTGCCGGCATCATCATCAATTACCACGATCATGGGCATAACAATTCTCGCTAATTTTTGACAGCCGACCTTGTGGAATGGCTACCGGACAAGCCTTTTTCGGCCAAGGCCCAGGATGCCGGTACAACGCCTGATGCACGTGAACGTTGATTCATGCTAAAAATCAGTCTTTTTGTCTTTTTTAGCAAAATGGCAACCTGAGAAGTTTTTATCTCAATAATGTCAATTGTCACAAAAAAACAATGATTTATCCAAAATAATACAAATTTAGCGAAGACTGAAGGGGGAATGTGTAATTTTTCAGCGTTACGAGGGGTAACCAATACCCCTCCCGCACTTTCAGAAAGTCAGGCGACTGCCGGGTCCAGCAAGGCCAGCGTGGCGTGCATGATTTCAGGCACAAAGGCCATCTGCACATGCGCTGCACCACGAACCAGCCGGTTGCAGGCGCCCGGCAGCGTGGCGTTGGTGGCCGGGAACACGATGTTGTCGCAGTTCGAATACCAGCAGGTAAACAGCGCATGGCGGCCCGCGGGCATTTCATGGTCCAGCGCGGTGTTCCACTCTGACAGCAAGCGCATCTGGCGGCCATTCAGGCCATGGCCAAAACGTGCCAGCCAGGTGCCCCGGTGCGGCGTGCCAATCGTCACCACATGGTGCACGCGGGCCTCGGCCTTCATCAGTTTGAGCCAGGCCCGGGCCGCCAGACCGCCCATGCTGTGGCAGACCAGCAGCGGCGCCAGCCCGCTCGCTTCGGTGACGCGCCGGACAGCCTGGTCGATCTGCGGGGCGTAGTCGTCGATCGAGCCGAACAGCGGTTCCAGATTGACGGCGATGAAGGCGTGGCCACTGCCCTGGAGGCGCTCAAGCCACGGCGTCCAGAGGCCTCGGTTGCAGAAAAACCCATGAATGAACACCACGCCGCGGCGCCCTTTGACCCGCGCGGGCGGGCCGAGCTGGTCAGCGATGGCATTTGGCCGAAAAGGCTGACGCCAGCAAAAAACCCGGGGCGCGGAGACGGTTTCGCCCCACCAGGCCGCGAACAGTTCGCGCCAGCGCGGCTGGGGCACCGGATCGCTTTTGTTCAGTTGCCTTGCAAGTATCAATTCGATCGCAAGAAAACCAGAGTAGGCAAGCGCAATCGCCATAAAACCTGCAAAGGCCAGAAGAGGCGCGCTGCGGCCGAAGACCCACAGCCAGCCCGCAGCCGCAGCGATGATCGACAGGGTGATGAGCCGCTGCAGCGATGCGAGCATCAGGTCAGGCCAGCGCCACATCGCGGCCCGTCAGCGTTTTGGCCAGGCCCTGCGCGAGCCGGTTGACGGCGCCATACACCGACAACTGCGGATTGGCACCAATGCTGGTCGGAAAAATCGAACCGTTGTGAATCGAGAGATTGTCCAGCTGCCAGTGCATGCCGTCCGGCCGGGTCACGCCTTGGCCCGGGCTGTCGGCCAGGCCGCAGCCGCCCATCACGTGCGCGCTGACCATCTTGACCAGGCGCGGCTTCATCGGCAGCGCCAGCATCGCCTCCCGCGCCTGCGCCCAGGAGTTGTAGGGCACGGCCATCTCGTGCAGTGGCAGCACCTGCCGGGCGCCGGCAGCGAACTGGATTTCCATCATTGACAGCAGCGCCCGGCGCGCGCCCTGCATGACGCAGTCGCCCAGCGGGTAATCGAGCACGGCGGAGCCGTCGCCGCGCAGCTTGACCTGGCCGCCGGGCGCTTCGTCGTGGAAACCGTCGCGCAGCAATGCCAGCAGGGTGTGCTTGTGCGGAAATGACCTGAGCAGGTCATGCTGACCCTGGCCAAAACCCGGCACGGTGGAGGCAAAGATCAGCGGATGCAGCGGCGGCGCTTCCAGCTTGTAGCCCAGGGCGCCGTCGATCGGCTGGTTCGGCAGGAAATGGTCGGTGTAGATCGACTGCGGTGCGCCGTTCCAGGCCTCGACCTTCTGGTCAAAGAGGCTGGACGACATCACCACTGGATGCAAAAAGGTCCGGCCTCCCAACCGGCCGTGCGGATCGGGTGCGCCAGAGCGCAGCAGCACCGCCGGCGAGTTGATGGCGCCGCCGGCCAGCCCACAATTATTAGCTACTATTTTAATAGCACACGACGCAGACAGGGACTGCGCAAGCGCCCCATTTTTCTCGCTATTTCGGCACATCAGCGAGGTGCCCCGTCCATTGGCCAGTTCAAAGTGCTCGGCGCGCGTTTGCGTCAGCAGTTGCGCCCCCAGGTCCAGCGCCGCTGAAATGGTGGTGACCAGCATTGACTGCTTGGCATTGGTCGGGCAGCCCAAGCCGCAAGAGCCCAGGTTCCAGCAGCCTTTGACATTGCGCGCGATGGGCTCCGTGTAAATGCCGAGCTTGCCTGCGCCACGGCCGAGCAGCGCATTGTTTTCGGTGGGCGCGACCTGCCACAGGGCGATGTTCAGCCGCTGCTCGGCCTGCGCAAAATACGGCGCCAGGGCGGCTTTGCTGTAGCCAGCCAGGCCAAAGCGGTCCTGCCAGAATTTCAGCGTGGACGCCGGCGTTCGAAGGGAACTCGTCCAGTTGCCCGTCGTTGAGCCGCCAACGCAGCGCCCCTGCAGAATGTTGATGGCCTTGTCTTCGGTCTTGCGCGCCGCGCTTTCCTGGTAGAGCGCCGGATAGGCTTCGGACTCCAGCTGGCTGAAGTCGCTGCTGCTCTTGAGCGGTCCTTCCTCGACCATCACCACCTGAAGCCCGGCCCTGGCCAGCAGCTCGGCGGTGATGCCCGCGCCCGCGCCGCTGCCAATGATGGCGACATCGCAGGCGATTTTTTCCGGTATGGCCCCAAGTGTGCCGCCAAGGACTTTCCAGCCGCGCTGCAGTCCCTCCCTGATCGGGTCGTTCAATGAACTCATGGGTAGATCGGCTTTCAGGAGTGGTTTGTCAAATGCTGATCGGGCCGGGATAGCCCGCAGGGTCCAGGTCGGGGCATCGGCAAAATACGCCCCGGTCGCAATGTCGTGCAAGGCCGCGTACGCCTGCTGGCGCAGGGCCAGCCCGGACAGCCGCATGTCCTGGAGCACCAGTTGCAGATCGGCGCTGGACGCCTGCCCCCAAGGCTGGCCGAGACCCGCCAGCGTAAGCTGGCCCGGCGCGCGGGCCAGCACTGCCAGCAGTTGTGACAGTTCGGCCTGCGCGTGCGGCGAAAGCGCCTGCGCCAGCGTGTCGATCCGCGCCAGCAGTCCCGCAACGGCCTTGTGGCGTTCGCCCTCTTCCGCTGGCAGGGTCTTGTCCAGCACGGCACGGCCGACGGCGGCAAACACGCCCCGGCCTGCCGGCGAAAGGAGGCCGTCCTGCTGCAGGCCGGGCTGCAGCAGCCAGCCTGCAGCCCCGACCGCCAGCGCGACAGACGAGGCCAGTCCCAGCGTGAGCAGTGTTCGTCTTTGCATCGCAAGAAGTTTCGCACGGCCCTGCCGGCACCACTAGAGAACGGTCTCTAGTGGCGCTGGCTACACCGGCAGCCACTATGGCGACTCCGGCACAAACCATCCAGGATGCATTGCGGCGCGTGGCGCAGTTTCGGCACCAGCAGGCCGGCGATCCGGCGCTGGCCAGGGCGATTGCCGAGGTCAAGCATTTTCAGGTGCGCCGTTTCCAGGCGACCTGCGCTGACCTGCTGCACCACCCGCGTTATGCCAGGGCGGCCGATTTTTTTGCAGGAGCTGTACAGCGACAGGAACTATGCCAGCCGTGACCAGCAGTTTGCGCGCATTGCCAGCACCATCGCCAGGCTGTTCTCGCAGCCTAGCGTTGCCACGGCAGCGGCGCTGGCCGAGGTCCACGCGCTGACGGAAACGCTGGGCGAGCGAATGGGCCACGCCTGGCGCGCAGACAGCCGGGCAGCGCCGCAGGATGGCGAGTCGGCACGCTACGTCCGTTGCGGGCATCAGTCGGGCGACCAGGCTGCACGCCAGCAGCAGCTTGACGTGGTGCAGCAACTCGGGCGGGAGCTTGACCGCCTGACCCGCGCACGCTGTTCAGGTTGATGCGCCGCGGGGCCACCGCCGCAGGCTTGGAAGCGCTTCAGCAGTTTTTGGAAACCGGCTTTGACGCCTTTGCACAGATGGTCAGCGCGGAAGAATTTCTGACGCAGGTCCGGGATCGCGAATCCGAATGGATTCGCGCCCTGTTCGACGACGGCGATGTCGCCTGCGCGACTGAATTGAGCCATTTGCTGGCAACCGACGGCGCATATCGGGACAAGCCCGGGGAGGCATCGGCTGCCAGGCTTTCACAATGGTCCACAAGGAGTGTTTATGGACCGACATTGGCTCAAGAGTTATCCCGAAGGCGTACCGCACGACATCCATCCGGAGCAGTTCACCTCGCTGAACCAGTTGCTGGAAGAATCCTTCAAGACCCATGCGGCCAAACCGTTTTCGGTCTGCATGGACCGCTGGATGTCCTACCGCGAACTGGACGAACTGTCGGCCGCCTTGGGCGCTTGGCTGCAGCATCTTGGCCTGGAGCCCGGCGCCAGAGTTGCCATCATGCTGCCCAACGTGCCGCAGTTTGCAGTTGCCATGGCGGCAATCCTGCGCGCCGGCCATACCTGCGTCAACGTCAATCCGCTTTATACGGCGCGTGAACTGGAGCATCAGCTCAAGGACTCCGGGGCTACGGCGATTGTCATTCTTGAAAACTTCGCGGCCACGCTGGCCGAGGTGATCAAGCGCACGCCGCTCAGGCATGTCATCATGGCGTCGATGGGCGATCTGCTCGGCGCAGCGTATGGCCCGTGGATCACTTTCGCCGTAAGGCATCTGGCGAGAATGGTTCCTGCCTACACGTTCGGCCTGGACGGCGGGCTGACGGTCACGCCGTTCACACGCGCGATTGCCGAAGGCAAGCGGCACACGCTCAAGCCGGTGGATTGCACACTGGACTCCATCGCTTTCCTGCAATACACCGGCGGCACCACCGGCCTGTCAAAAGGCGCGGTGCTCACGCACCGCAATATCGTGGCGGCCATCCTGCAGGCCGAGGCCTGGTTTACGCCCGCTTTGGGGCGTATCGGTGATGTCAGCCGGATCAACAACATCGCAGCGCTACCGCTGTTCCACATCTTCGCGCTGACTTTGTGCCCCATGATCGAAGGCTGGGGAATGAGTGAAACCTGCGCCATCGGAACCAACAATCCAGTCAACAGCCAAGATTTTTCAGGCACCATCGGCCTGCCCTTGCCCGGCATCTGGATTGCCATCAAGGATGACGCCGGGAACAGCCAGGAACCCGGACAAGGTGGCGAGATCTGCATCAAGGGTCCGCAGGTCATGACGGGGTATTACCGGCAACCGCTGGAAACAGAAAAAGCCTTTACCGCCGACGATTTCATGAGCACCGGTGACATCGGCATCATGGATGAACGCGGATACACCAGAATCATTGATCGCAAGAAGGACATGATCATCGTTTCGGGATTTAATGTCTTTCCCAACGAACTTGAAAATGGCATTTCCCTGTGCCCTGGCGTTGTCGAGTGTGCGGCGATCGGCATGGCCGATGAGAGGCAAGGCGAGGCCATCAAGGTATTTGTGGTTAAAAATGATCCGGCACTGACGGAAGACGACATCAGCGCTTGTTGCAAGCAGCACCTGACCGGCTACAAAAGACCCAAATACATTGAATTTCGCGATGCACTCCCCAAGACCAATGTCGGAAAAATCCTCAGGCGGGCATTGCGTGCAAAAGCCTGAATCAAGTAAAGCGATTGGCTTGTGATGGCGGCGCGCATTCTGCCAGAAGGCACGCATGTTTTTGAAAGAGGCTGGCTTTCAAGCAACAACATTCTGTTTACGGGCGGCGACAAAACCCTGTTGGTTGACAGCGGTTACTGCACGCACGCGGAACAAACACTGTCGCTGGTTGAAGCCGTGCTGGGCAGTTGCTCGCTGGATGCATTGGTCAACACCCACCTTCACAGCGACCATTGCGGAGGCAATGCCGCCTTACAGGCACGCTACCCAGCGCTTCAAACATGGATTCCGCCGGGTCATGCCCGGCAGGTCGCGCAATGGGATGCCGTAGCGCTCACTTATGTACCCACCGGCCAGTTGTGTCCAAGATTTAATTTTGACCAGACGCTTCAGCCGGGAACCGAGATTCGATTCGGGAAGGCTGACTGGCAGATTCACGCGGCCCCTGGGCATGATCCGCATTCAGTTGTCTTTTTTGAGCCTGTTACCCGAGTCTTGATTTCAGCAGACGCTCTATGGGAAAACGGCTTCGGTGTGGTGTTTCCCGAGCTTGAAGGAGAGAGCGCCTTTTCTGAAGTTGCCGCTACGCTGGCCCTGATCGGCCGGCTAAATCCAAAAACAATTATCCCCGGACATGGAAGGATTTTCAGTTACACGCCACAGACATTGTCCAAAGCGTACCAGCGCCTAGATGCGTTCACCGCCAGTCCACTGCGGCATGCAAGGCATGGGGTAAAGGTATTACTCAAGTTCAAGCTGCTCGAGGTGCAACGCCAGTCAACCATTGAATTTACAAAATGGGCCACGGTAACTCCCCATTTTCAACAGATCCGGGAGCGTTTCTTTGCAGACATACCAATGCATCGATGGATAGAGCAGCTGTGCAATGAACTGGCCACCGCTGGCGTTGCAGGGCAAGAAGGCGAATACATCGTCAATTTATGAGAACAGCGGTAAGCAAGCGAATAAACGCGAGCCAAAAAGAAAAAGCCCGGTCAATCATGAGATCAACCGGGCTGGTTCAGGGGGCTATAAGAGCCTGACGATGACCTACTTTCACACGGGAATCCGCACTATCATCGGCGCTGAGTCGTTTCACTGTCCTGTTCGGGATGGGAAGGAG